>JABGVY010000546.1 GCA_018645845.1 Gammaproteobacteria bacterium
CTACTTTGTTAGGTGGTTCGCCGCAGCTACGCGGCAGGCACGCCCACATCGTAAGAGCACATCAACACCAGCGGCATCCTCAGATAATCTACCAGGGGCCAGATAAACAGCGTTTGAGTAAAGCCAAGCGCTTTCATGCCTGATTTTTAAATCTTCTCAGTGATAAACCCAACAGTCTGTAAACCAGAAAAGCAGCTTCAAGGCAGCCTTAGACTCACTATTCCATCGCCAGTGAGGCGTAGACGTCTGCAATTTTGTCATCGTCATAGCCCAATACTTCAGACAAAACTTCGAAGTTATGCTCGCCCTGATTTGGGCCAGCGCGAGTAACGAAAGCGGGTGTTCGGCTTAATCTATATCGACTGTTTTCCAGTTTCATTTCGCCAACCGTTGAATGCTCAACGGATATAAAATGTCCGCGTGCGACATTCTGTGGATCCGCAATACAGTCAACAGCGTTCTGAACGACGTAGGCGGCAACGCCCGCTTCGATCAGAAGGTCCTGCGTTGTGTGGGCGTCGTTCGTTTCGCTCCACGCTGATATTCTGTCTTCAAGTTCTTCTTCACGTTCTTTTCTTCCTGTTTCTGAAGCCAATTCTTCGTCCGCTGCAAGATCGTCGAGCGACATGACCTGACACATCGCCTGCCAGGCGGCATCATTCTGACAGGCAACAGCTATCCACTTGTCTTCACCATGGGCGGGAAAGACTCCATGCGGGCACATCCTGTCATCTCGATTGCCATGACGACTCCAGACCTCATCATTCAGCCCATAATTAAGAATCGCAGGCGCTAAGAAGTGGATTGCCGCTTCTGCTTGGGACAAATCTATATGCTGGCCTAACCCGGTTTTACGCTTGTGCTCCATTGCGGACATCAAGGTTGCGACCATAAATCGCGGTGAGACGCCGTCGGTGTATGCGAGATAGGGTCCGGCGGGTGACCGGTCAGCCCAGCCCGTAAGTTCATAAAACCCGGTAATGGCTGCTGCCATGTTGCCGTATCCAGGCACCATGGCACGATCTCCTGTCTGACCCATGAGGCAACTGGAGACCATAATCAGGTCTGGGTTCACTTTTTTTAGGCTTTCAAAGTCGAGACCCCAGGCCTTCATCGCTTTTGGCGAAAAGGATTCCGTGACAACGTCCGCCCAACGAACCAGATCCAGTATGACCTCTTTACCAACAGGATTCGAAGGATCAATCGTGACACCTGTTTTGCCAGCGTTAAAGTTACTGTACGGAACGCTATTCGACACTTCGAGCGCATTATCCTTAAACGGCGGAGATGCACGCACTGCATCAATTCGTGTCATTGATTCGACCCGGATCACTTCAGCTCCATAGTCGCTCAAGACACGGGTAAAAATTGGCCCAGCCATAACCCACATAAAGTCGAGGACTTTCAGGCCTGCCAGCGGCAACTCAGAACTATCGTTCGCTTTAACAGCATCCTCTTGTCTGTCAGAAAAGCCGGAAAATGAATTCAAATCAGGCGCTGCACCCAAAGTTGTTAGTGGAGTTTCAGACAATTTGGCGAAGGGGCCTGGCAACTGAACCGATTTGTCTTCTACATCCAGAGTTTGCCAATAGCCGCGAGAATGGAAGTGTTTTTCTTCCACAAGACCGGCAATATCCAGGGTAGGTGCGATATAAACACCTCGAGCCAGACCTTCTTCAAACAGCTCATCCTGAGTGTGTTGCATGGTGAAGGCTTCTATTTGCTTGACCAGCTCAAAGTAAGGCTTAGGCGACGCACCGGCTGTGACCATCGCCGCGATTTCAATACCCCAGTCAAGCTCGGCAATCTCTGCACTGCAAAAGCCCTCTTCGGCCACCCAGCGCAAAACACGACGGTTAGGCTCGGTAAAAGCCGGACCAAACAACAAAGTAATCGCGACATACCCGTCTTTACAAGGCCAGGTCATTCTCACAGGGAACACACTCGCCAACCCACCGGCTTCACGGGTGATCACCGTCTCAGAATTGTTTGCTGGCCCCAGATATGCCGACAACACTGCCTGCGCTGACGATACCTGACCAGAGATATCGACATGCTGGCCTAGGCCGGAGCGGTGACGTTCCTGCAGAGCAATCAGTGCAGCACCAGCGGCATCACCACCGGCATGCAGAAACGATTGAGGCACGCTAGTTCGAACCGGCGCCCGGTCCGCATCGCCGCTCAGGATAAGAGCACCACTCGCCGCCCACACAGTAAGATCAGTTGCCGGCCAGTCTGATCTTGGCCCGGAGGTCCCAAAAGGTGTGATGGATACAACAATCAGACGCGGATTAATCGCTGCGAGCTCCTCATAACCAAGGCCGAGTCGCTGGCGGTCCGCCATTGAACTACTTTCAATAAGAAAATCGGATTCACGAACCAGTTGTTCGAAGCGCTGACGCTCGGCTGAAATGTCGATTTCAAGGCTTGCTCTACCGCGTGCATAACATTGCCAAAGCAACTTTTGCTCCAAGCGCTCTGGTCTGCCGCCCGGTGGCTCTAGCGCTACAACTTCCGCGCCGAGATGAGCCAGTATATAACCACAAAATATGCCGCTGCCGTCAGTCAAATCGAGAACTCGGTAATCATTCAGCATTTGCCAACTCCGATTATTTATTCAGTAAGTTTAATGCCAGACCAGTAGCTTACCATTTCAAAGCGGCCAATTTGCTGGTTGTGAACAACGTGATTTACGCCGCCGTCTGCATACTAGCAGGTCAGCGGCCACTCAGACGTTGACCAACTTCCGCCGAAAAGCTACCACTCTGACTTTCTGAGATGAAAGAAAGCGTCATCAAGATACTTTGGCTATCTGGGGAATATGTGGTTTAAAGTACTTATCTACTTAAGGGGCAGCAACACAGCCATCAGGAGAATCGAGATGAACGAGAGAATTATCAGTTCGGGAGACGCCGAAATTTGCACCGAGGCTTTCGGCAATCCAGACAACCCGGCGCTGCTATTAGTGATCGGCGCTAGCGCTTCGATGTTACGATGGGATGAACAACTGATCGCACGATTCACTGCTGCAGGATTCTATGCCATACGTTTTGACAATCGCGATACGGGGCAATCATCAACCTACCCGCATGGTGAACCCCCTTACACACTATCCGATATGGCCGCCGATGCGATTGCCGTGTTGGATGCTTACCACATAGAGAAAGCACATGTGATGGGTCGCTCCATGGGCGGCATGATTACCCAACACCTAGCGCTCGATTATCCTGAACGCATCATTACCGCAACACTGATCTATTCAACGCCATCCAATAGCATCGCTGGGGGCTGTGAAGATGAACTGCCCGGCATGACCGAGGCGTTAATAAAAGCCAACCAAGAAATAGCGCGCACAGACGGCACAGCAGCAGAACAAACCATGCGTCAGGTAAAGCAGCAAGAAGTTTTGCATGGTAGCCAGTTTCCATTCGATGCGGATAAGGGTGCTGCACTGGTCGAGCGCGAAAAAACGCGCGCCAAAGATTTTCTTGCAGGTTCAATCAATCACGGCGTTGCCATCAGAAATTCAGACAACTGGCGCAGCCGACTTTCTGAAATAACAACCCCTACGCTCATCATTCATGGCACTGAGGATCCCATTTTTCAGATGGCACATGCGGAGGCCCTTGCGGCCGAGATTAATGATTCCGAAGTGCTGTGGATAACCGGCATGGGTCATGTATTGCCAGAAGCTGTGTGGGATATTTTTGTACCCCGCGTCTTGAAACATATAGGTCGGCATCTGTGAGCAAAAAGAAAGGCGTACTTTCAACCTTAGGCACAATTACAGCCGACCTGTTTACATTGGGAGGGCACACCAAGAATAAGGAAGCCATAGCCGTTCCTTAAAAAGACGCTTGGATAAAAAATCAAAAGAGTTAGCTAGCCTTTACCTCAGCGGTTTCGAGCTTTCAATTCTCTTACTGCCTGACCGATCGAAAATCCCTTTCTCATCCTTGAAGATAGCATTTCAGGCTTTATTCCCTCTGCCCGAGCTAATTCAGCGTAGCTCCTGTAGATCACTTTTTTATATTTAACTATCTTCCCGTTACCCCTGCCTGCCGGCCTTATTGAAGCATCCAGAGGCTCCCCTTTCGCAAGACGAGCGGAGACAGTATCTGGATCAACTCGGTGAGCTTCGGCGAAAGCCTTTAACGCACGTAGTTAACACCTTTAAAACTTATCTTTCGCTTAGGAACTCGTGGCGGTGGATCAATACCTAAGGCCTCTCTATATGTCCATTTTTTCCCATTGTATCGGTCGTGCGCTAGTTTATAGTCGATGCCCATTGTTTCTGCGGCAACCAGTAAGCGCCACCCCACCCGCTCTCACATACCGCCAATTACAATGCGGGGCTATCGTTCAGGCGCCTATTCTCATATCTTTCAGTCGTGCCCTTGCTCCACTGATATGCAGCATAGCGGTAGAGCCAAGCGGTCTTTCAGGATGAGGTAGGCTAAGTTCTTGTAAGATCGTTGGTATAGGTTCAGCTGTTAAGCTTGGTAGCCAATCCGGGGGAAGAGTTCCGGTGCCATCTACCCAGCGGGTCATGCTTACAATGCTTCGCTTTTGGTTCGGAGTCTCAGATTTAATGCGTGTCATATCATTATCCTCTTTAGTGCTTCGCAAAATGCGGGCGCACAAGCTGGTTATCAAATGCCCTTGAAAACATTATCTAAGTTTTTCTTCCGCTTAGTCGGCCTCTGGATTTAACGTGACTACTAAAGGGTTTGGTCTATGGCTGTGCATTGCGCCTGTGCCCGCGTCTATCCCAGCGCCAATGATGCCGCCAAGTAGTACATTCCCAGCCATCGCAGCTCCGCCTCCTCCATCAATTGATGACGTAACGGTAGAGGTTATTGTTTCGTAGCCATCTTTTTTAATGGTTACTACAAAGTCCCCTCTTCGTTTCACTTTCAAGCTGCATGGACTTGTGCAAGTCAAACCCGTGGAAAGGGTGACGTTAGCGCCGGCAGGCACCGTTTCGATAACAAAAGACTCCGAAGTGCCTCTCGTAATTGATGCGCAACCTCCTACAAGCGTAATTCCGA
>JABGVY010000468.1 GCA_018645845.1 Gammaproteobacteria bacterium
CTTTATCCGCTGAAGGCTCTTTATCCGCTGAAGGCTCTTTATCCGCTGAAGGTTCTTTACCCGCTGATGGCTCTTCACTCTCTCCCACCGTGTGGTTGGAGAAGATGGGGGAAGCGCTTCGCAACGAGAATTATGCGGGTAACTTCACCTACATCCGGGGTAGTCGGTTTGACAATGTGCGTATTGTCCATGTGTTGGACCAGGGCAGGGAGCTTGAAAGGCTGTTTAACCTGAATGGTGATGTTCGTGAGCTCTATCGCGAAGATGGTGAAGTGCATTGTTATCATCCGATAGCAGATTTGTCTGAGGACGGTCCGGCAGGCCACGATGTGCATATAGGGCCATTCACACCAGTATTTTCAGATCGGGTTTTATCGACCCAGAATTTGTACCACCTTGCTATGCAGGGCGAAGATAGAATCGCCGGGCGTTCTGCTGTCGTCCTGACGGTTTCCCCAAGGTTCAATGATCGCTATGGTTACCGAGTGTGGCTGGATCAGGAAACCGGGCTGTTATTGCAATCTCATCTGATAGAGCGCGGTAAAATTAAGGAAATATTTCAATTCACCCACATCGAGGTAGGTGAATTTATCAGTCGATCTAGTTTACAGACCGCCATAAGCGGGGACACCATCGCTCATCCCCTGGCGCTTGACGTCAATGAAAGGAAAGAAAAGCCAGTTTGGAAGGTTAATTGGCTGCCGGATGGATTCAGGCCTGTTCGATTTCGGGGTAACCGCCTCCATTTCACTGATGGTCTTGCCACCTTCTCTGTCTTCATCGAAACATCTGGCCGCTCGCCGATGCCTGATCTGGCAACCATTGAGGGCGGGACTGTCGTCATCACGCGCCGCCACCAGAAAACCGGTCGACAGATAACGGTAGTCGGAGAGGTTCCCGTAAGAACTGCTCGACGGGTAGCTAAATCAGTTGAGCCCGTTATTTATTAGATCGACTGAATTATCATAGCCGTATGACCTTACATAACTTAAATCGTATTGTGCCCGGCAGGGACGAGTTTGCGTCTCAGAGTCCAGTCTGCAGCGGTTGTTCAGGATGTGCTGACAGACTTAAGTTCGTCAGCCTGTCGCAGGTTCGCGGCGACTCAGTTGTCATTGAGCTGTCGCTCAATGCGCAGTGGAGAATGCTTTGGAACAGCTGGGTAAAGCCTCTTCTCGCAACGGTTATCGCCGCTGTAGGATGCGAAATCCTTGGCATTTCTGAACCTCTGACGGTTGGTATCGCCATGACAGCATTTCTGGCTGGATACCTTTTTTGTTACGCGGTTCCCCAACATGTGTTGAAAATATCGGAAAACTTATCATGAAGAAACTGATCATCCTCGCAATGCTACTCATGGTGGGTACCGTATCTCTTTACCCTGTGCAGGCCGATTACCCTGAATTCACAGAATTGGTGAAAAAGGCGTCACCGGCCGTTGTTAACATCAGGACAACCCGGTCAGCGAGCAAGCGGTTCGAGGGGTTAGATGAGCAGAAAGTTCCAGAGATGTTCAGGCGCTTTTTTCGCGAGATGCCAGATCGCCAGAAACCTGGCCCCAGCGCTGGCTCCGGTTTTATCATCGAGTCAGATGGATATATTCTGACTAACAACCATGTCGTTGATGGCGCTGAAGAAATTATTGTTGCCCTAAGTGACAGGCGTGAGCGTGAAGCTGTGATCGTTGGCCAGGATGCCTTGTCTGATCTGGCGGTGTTAAAAATTGAAGGAGAGAACCTTCCAACGCTGGATATGGGCTCTTCTGACAACCTTGAAGCGGGTCAGTGGGTTGTTGCCATCGGTTCGCCATTTGGCTTCGAGCATAGCGTGACGGCAGGTATCGTCAGTGCCACAGGCAGGAGCTTGCCGGAAAACAATGGTAATTATGTTCCCTTTATCCAGACAGATGTGGCGATCAATCCAGGTAACTCCGGCGGGCCTTTGCTGGATCTAAATGGCAAGGTCGTTGGTATTAATTCACAGATATTGACCCGGTCCGGCGGTTATATGGGCCTGTCGTTTGCGATACCGATTGATGTTGCGATGGAAGTTGCGGAACAGCTTAAAGAGCAGGGCATGGTTTCCCGGGGTTGGCTAGGGGTCTTGATCCAGCGAGTGGATCGTGACCTGGCCGAGTCCTTTGGCCTGGATAGGCCTGCGGGTGCGCTTGTCACTCAGGTATTTGACGATAGTCCAGCTGAAGCGGGCGGACTGCGTGAAGGAGACATTATTCTATCGTTCAATGGCAAAATGATTGACCTTTCGTCGGACCTGCCCCATTTGGTTGGCCGCGCTCGAGTAGAAGCAGTCGCGACCCTAGAAATAATGAGGGGTGGTAAGCGGCAGAAAGTCGAGGTGACAATCGGTAAATTGGACATAGAGAAGATTGGTCCGCAGGGTAGTGACCCAGCATTAGCCGCCAATGGGAACCGCATAGGGATTGATATCGTTGACCTTGAAGAGGTGGATAAACGACGATTGGAAGTTAACAAAGGTGTTCTTATCAGCCAAGTATACTCTGGACCAGCCCGTGAAGCAGGGGTTCAGCGCGGCGACGTGTTAACCGACATTGATGGTGAAGCCATTGACAGTGCTGAGCAGTTCGAGCGGCTCGTCGCAGCTTTGCCTGATGGTGTATCCGTTCATATCAGGGTTGTCCGGAATAAACGGCCCCAGTATCTGGCATTGAAGGTGCCCGTCATGTAGTGGCGAATAGCGTCCGGGGCTGCTTTCCTATAGACTTCACGCGTTTTTACCAGCCCCAAGCCCCCTCATCGATTTTCTAAAATTGAGTTGCTGTGATAGAGCCCGCACGTATAAGGAATTTTTCCATTATAGCCCATATCGATCATGGCAAATCGACCCTGGCTGATCGTTTTATCCAGCTATGCGGTGGGTTAAGCGATCGTGAGATGGGAGACCAGGTGCTGGATTCAATGGATATTGAACGTGAACGAGGTATCACCATCAAGGCGCAGAGCGTGACGCTTATGTATGAGGCCAGGGATGGGAAAACCTATCAGTTCAATATCATTGATACGCCCGGTCACGTGGATTTCACCTATGAAGTGTCACGCTCGATGGCAGCGTGTGAGGGTGCCTTGCTGGTAGTGGATGCCGCACAGGGCGTGGAAGCGCAGTCAGTGGCTAACTGTTATACAGCGATAGAACAGGATCTCGAGGTTCTGCCTGTACTTAATAAAATCGACCTGCCCCAGGCTGAGCCCGACCGGGTCAGCCAGGAAATCGAGGAAATTATCGGTATCGATGCAACCGGTGCCCTGGAGGTTAGCGCAAAAAGCGGTCAGGGAGTGGAGGACCTTCTGGAAGAGATAGTAGCGGCCATTCCACCGCCGGAGGATCTGCGCGAGGAACCATTTCAGGCACTCATCATTGATTCCTGGTTCGATAATTACCTGGGTGTAGTGTCTCTTGTCAGAGTGACGCAGGGGAAAATTTCCAAAAAAGACAAGATCGTTGCAAAGTCCATACGCAAAGTTCACCAGGTGGATTCCGTTGGCGTCTTCACGCCAAGGAGAACAGAAACAGATACCCTCAACAGCGGTGAAGTTGGTTTCATCGTCGCGGGCATTAAAGATGTGAAAGGTGCTCCTGTCGGTGACACGATCGTGCTGAGTGCGAATCAGGAAACGGTACCTACACTGCCGGGTTTTGAGCAAATAAAGCCGCAGGTCTATGCCGGAATGTTCACGGTCAGTTCGGATGACTTTGATAATTTTCGCGACGCGCTGGAAAAGCTCACGTTGAACGATGCGTCTCTTGCCTACGAGCCAGAAAGCTCAGATGCGCTAGGAAGTGGCTTCCGTTGTGGTTTCCTTGGCATGCTTCATATGGAAATCATCCAGGAGCGACTGGAAAGGGAATATAACCTTGACCTGATCACTTCTGCTCCGACAGTGGTCTATGAGGTGCTGATTAAATCCGGTGAGATCTATAAGGTTGATAATCCCTCTCAATTGCCCGACCCGTCTACGATAGAAGAGATGCGTGAGCCGATTGTGAGAGCAAACATTCTCGTGCCATCAGAACACGTAGGCAGCGTCATTACTCTTTGTATTGAAAGGCGAGGTGTTCAAAAAGACATGCAGTTTGTCGGTAAACAGGTTTCGTTGACCTATGACATGCCGATGAATGAAGTTGTACTCGATTTCTTTGATCGGTTGAAGTCGGTTTCCCGGGGATACGCTTC
>JABGVY010000589.1 GCA_018645845.1 Gammaproteobacteria bacterium
TATGCGGCGGCGCCGAGGGGTTGTCCTTCGCCAGACCAGACGCAGCCGCGATCCACCCCGCGTGTCGTCCCATGACTTCAAGCACAAATATTTTGGTCGACGATTCCGACATCGACGCCACATCCAGACCTGCTTCCATCGTTGAAACCGCAACATATTTTGCCACTGACCCAAAGCCAGGACAGGTATCTGTCATCGGCAGGTCATTGTCTACGGTTTTGGGAATCCCTATGCAACATAGCGGATGTCCCATTTGCAGACTAAGTTGGGACACCTTGTTAGCCGTGTCCTGACTATCACCACCACCATTGTAGAAAAAGTATCCAATATCGTGAGCCTTAAAAACATCGATCAACCGCTGATATTCGGCTTTGTTTTCCGAAAGACTTTTCAACTTATAGCGACATGATCCAAATGCACCGCCGGGTGTATGCCGAAGAGCAGCAATGTCCTTTTTCGATTCTAGCGAAGTATCAATTAACTCTTCCTTCAACGCACCAAGAATCCCGTTTTTACCGGCCAGCACCTTACCCAGTTTCTTTGACCTTCGTGCCGATTCAATCACACCACAGGCTGTCGCGTTAATAACGGCTGTCACGCCTCCAGACTGAGCGTAGAAAATATTGTGTACCAAGGTTTACTCCATTTTCGAAAAGTAGAAAAAAATCGTTAAGTGTCCTTCACCGTGTCCAGGGTTCGCCTGTCGAATACCCCCCTAAGACTCTTCAAGAAGTACCAAGTAGTCTACTACTCCAACTCTTGCCAGATCGATCAAATCTTTGTCAAAGGTGTTCAGCAGTGCAAACATGGTGCAGCGGGGGTCGCACTAGCCAAACCACTAGAAACTCAAAAGCCACAATCTGAAGTTATCTCGAGCTCTCAGCGCAGCTTGCTGGTCCGGGGGCTTGTATGCAACTAAGTCCCTAGGACCACTTTTCGACAATCGGTATTCTTCTCCCAATGCCGAATGCTACTTTGGATACTTTCGTACCGGGACAAGTCTGGCGTCTTTTATATTCCATACGTCCGATCAAACTAACGATACGTTCATAATCATTCACCGCGCCATCCCGATCAAGCCAAGCCATCAGGGTCTGCATATTGCCTGTGATTTTTTGCCTATCAGATGTCGCTACCCAGGCACGAAAACGCTCGAAACTGGTCACGTAATCCTCTACATACGACATGACGATTGGGTCAAGCAATGCATAAGGTAGCAGGCTCTCCTCATCGGTCTGACCAGCAGCCAGTTCGGCGGAAGGAGGCTTCCGCCAGATATTCTCTGGGATTCTGGCATCACTACTCGCAAGATCAACCACCTCAAACTTGTAAAGATCCTTGATCGGGGCATAAGAGAAGTTCATATCGAAGTGCGTGTAGTAACCACACCCCGACTCAGTCTTGTTTCCGGTTGACAGAGGCATTGCCCCGTAAGCGTTACTAAAGTGCATAAGATAAACATCCCGCAGCCGCGCCTGAATGTTCTCATCCGCTACTGCGCTGTAACCACCGGCAGATACTTTTTTGACCACGATATTCGCACTGTCGGTATGTACAGAGAAATGTTCATTCAGATTTTGAACCAGCGATTCATGCTCAATTGGCACTTCGTAGTCCCAACAACCAAGATTTTCATGTAACAACTTCGCATCATCTCTTGAATGCGGGCTGCTGAAGATGGAGGGCATGCGGATCGCATGGACATTTTCGGCACCCACCGCGTCACAGGCGAGCTTACAGACAACCGCGCTATCCACACCGCCACTCGAAGCAAGCACAATCTGGCTGAACCCTGTCTTTTGTACATAGTCACGTAGGCCAAGCACCAGAAGGTTGGCCAGAGAAACTGTTTCCGTCTCATCCGGCACCGGGTCAACCCGGGTCTCATCAAAAACTTCCACCACATCATAGGTGTCATTAAAGATAGTGGCGCTCAGATAGCGGACTGCACCCTTGTCTGCAACAAAACTTTGTCCATCAAATACGAGTTCGTCCTGCCCACCGCATTGGTTGACATAAACGATGGCAGGCCCATCGCTGGTAGCGGGCACAATCTGCTCCAAGCGTTGCTGACATTTGCCATGTACAAAAGGGGAACTGTTAATTGAAACCAGCACATCTACACCTGCCGCACGATAATTTTGCAACGGGTTGTCGGCATAATGATAGTCATCTGAGCCCTTATCGTTCCAAAGGTCTTCACAGATCGCCAGTCCAACCGCCACAGAGCCAATGTTGAACACTGTCAACTCATTGCCAGGCTCAAAATATCGAAGCTCATCGAAAACATCGTAAAAAGGCAGCAGTTGTTTCTGGTACGTATGAATCAGTCTGCCTTGGTTGATAACCCCCGCCAGGTTGGTAAACGGTTTGCCAACCCCCGTGTTTTTACCTATGTAACCTATAACGACATGAAGGTCCGGGTTGCAATAACGAGACATTTCAACGACTTCTTGAAGCGCCTGCAGATTGCGTTCAATAAAGTCCGGGTTGTAAATCAGGTCCTGGCTGAGATAACCAGGCAGTGTCAGTTCGGGGAAAACGACCAGATCAGCCTGCGCCTTCGAGGCTGCCTCAATACCTACCCTGACCTTCTCGAGGTTGCCCGCAAAATCTCCGGGCGTCGTGTTGATTTGCCCAAGGCAAACCTTCATCCCGCTGGCTCCGGCCGGGAGCCAGGGCTACGACTCACATAAACCAGATAGACAAGTACAAGAACCATCAAACAAGCTACTGCCTGATGCAGGCTTCCGAGTACCACCGGGACACGCAGCATCAACGTGGCTACCCCAAGCCCGAACTGTATTGCTGTAATGCCAACCAACACCATGGCCGGTAACAGCATGCCATTCCTGGCTGTCGCAAACGCCAGACCGATCACACCGACTAACAAAACTGCGCCGAGCCAGCGGTGCATAAACTGGATCATCACACCGTTTTCAATAAAGTTTCGCCAGAAGGGTTCTATCGTGACAGCGGCATCCGCCAGCCACTGGCCATGCATTAACGGATAGGTATTAAAACCGTGCCCCGCATCCAGACCAGCTGTAAAGGCCCCCAGCAAGAGTTGCAGTGCCAGCAATAGTAATATAAAAACTGACGCTTTCTGGACCCTGCCTGACACCTGGATGCGCTTCACGGCCAACAGATCCATGATTAACCAGAACAGAAACGCCAGGATCAGAATCGCCAGCAAAAGGTGAGCCGCCAATCGAAAATGGCTGACGTGAGGAACATCCACCAGGCCACTTTTCACCATGTACCAGCCCATGAGCCCTTGCAGCCCCCCGAGCACAAATGCGATCCAAAGCTGAGGCCGCCACCTTTTTTCGATCCTTCCGAGCGCCAGAAAAATCACAAAAGGGACAAAGTAGACAAGCCCAATAACCCGCCCTAATATCCTGTGTCCGAATTCCCAGTAAAAAATGCCTTTGAACTGCTCAAGGTCCATACCTCGATTAATCTTCTGAAACTCGGGGTACTGCTTATAGGCCTCAAACGCCTGCTCCCATTCAGTTAGCGTGATAGGAGGAATGACTCCCATAATGGGTTTCCAATCGACCATCGACAGACCACTCTGAGTCAGTCGCGTAACACCACCAACCACAATCATGAGATAGATCACGACACAGACACAGGAAAGCCAGATTATAAGATTTCGATTATCGACGCTCATTTCGCGGGTCCATAGTCCCTCTAAACAATAGATGGGGTAGAGTTTATCGAGGCTCTAAGGGCGATACCACATCGAATTGAGCTTTTGACTAATTTGCCCCATGCTTATCCATGGCAATTAATCAACGTCGAGATGACCAGCACAAAAAGAGGTATTGCCGCTTTAAATTTCGGTAACCGGTCAAATTCTTAAATTGCCCTTAAACTCTCGCGCACTCTTACAATGTGAGAACAGATCGACAGGGCCTCCCTTTTGCACCCAGAGGCTCCATTTCAAATTTCCAAGGCGAGGCAAGTTCTGAGAGTGAGTCTATGTAGACCGAGACACCGACCTAAAAAGGCCTCAGGGTCGAGTGTGAGATCTTGAAAGGGGCCAATATTTTTCTGGCGCTTTGGCTCTTTTAGCACCCGATTAGTGATTAACACAGCCCATTTGTGGAGCAGTCCTGATATGAGTTACCAATTAGAACCCAAGACCCCTGCGGGCAAAAAATTTGTTAATGCGACAGAAAACCTGACCGAAAGCCTCAGAGATCGAGCACAAGCTGCCGACCAGTCGAGTACCGTCGCCGCGACTAGCTTTGATGATATTAAGGCGGCAGGGATCAATGGGGCATTCGTGCCGGAAAGTTGCGGCGGCATGGGCTTAATGTCTATTCATGATTGGATAGTGGGCATGTCCAGGCTCGGTAGAGGTGACGGTTCAGTGGCGTTAGCAACAAACATGCATCTGGCAGTATCTCGAGGCCTCTCTTCCGGCAGGGCAAGCGCTCAATCATCAGGGAATGATTTGCTGGCTAAGGCCATCGAGGCACAACTCGAACAAATTGTCGCGGGCAATATGACCATATGCGCAACAGCAACGGAACCTGGCACCGACAACCTACATCCTCTAACACAAGCCACTCCCGTGAACGATGGTTGGCGAATTGACGGGTTAAAATTATTTGTCACAGGTTCTCCCATCGCATCCCATATCGCGATGAACCTTCGGGCCAAAGGAGGTGATGAAAAGCCTGACTCAATTAGCTCGGTCATGATGCCAATGACAACCAAAGGTATTGAGCCACAGAACGACTGGAACGCTATGGGAATGAAAGGTTCGGGCAGCCAGTCTATTCGATTCAAGAACGTCGTTGTTCCCAAGACTGCGGTAAATCCTGTCGGGCCATGGGGACAATGGAACACGGGGATGCTAATGAATCGCAATCTGGCCAACCTGCCGCTACTCGGTGTCTTTTTGGGTATCGCGGAACACGCTTATGAGCTCGCAATTGAAGCTGCACTGGCCACCAAGAAAGAAGGCAAGCCCCGTCAGGCTGATCTGCCGGGCATACAACACATGATTGCTGAAATA
>JABGVY010000590.1 GCA_018645845.1 Gammaproteobacteria bacterium
CCGGAATCACTTCAAGACAGACATATGTTGGCGCGGGGTTCCTTGCTGAAACGTGATAACCCGGAGATCGGAGAAATTTCCCAATTCCAGACACCAATCCGTTTCAAGGACCTCCCTCCACCCGAGATTCATGATGTACATAGCCTTAGCCAGGATACAAACCAGGTACTGACTGAAATGCTGGGTCTGACCGAAGCAGCTCTCGAGGCTCTTCGATTAAAAAAGGTCATTACCTGACCATTTAACTACAGGAGTTGTCGCAGTCTCAATTCCGCGGCCTGGGTAACATACGGCAACATGATTGTGACGGCGTTTCTTACATACTCTTGCTTAAAGTCATGCAAAGCGACATAGCCTTTCATCCACATCAGGACAGTTGACCACCCTACAGAAGAAAGCAACCGGGCCAGAAAATCTCTGTCTGTTTCTAGTCGAAGCTCACCGCTAACAGCCATTTCAGCAAGCTCTTCCCTGTTGAAAGATAACGATGTCCCAATCAGCAGTTGAACGATCGGGTCCTGGGCATCGGCACTAAACAACATCTTGCCCATAGCTTCCGCGTACTTAGGCGTTTCTACAATCTGATCGGCAACTGCCTCGACACGCGCCACATAACGACCAAGACCTGACGTGTTAGTTTTAACGACCACCGCATTGATCTCTGCCAACTGATCTTCAAGCGCAGCGAGAATCAGAGCGTCCTTGCTCTGGTATAGGTTGTACAGAGTTGATGTCGATACATCCGCAATGACAGCAAGCTCGCGCATGTTCAGGCCTTCATAGCCGACCTGGGACAACTGATCCCTAGTACTGTGAAGAATACGCTCCCGTCTGCGTTGTTGCACCGCGGTCAGTGTTTTTACTGTCATATACTCCTGCCAAGTTCGTTACCCGCATGAACGGCGGTCAAGATGCTGTTCTTGCCGCGGACGTCACCGATCATGTGCGTGGGTGGTCCATTTCCCTGAAGTGATTGCCAGAGCTCGCGACTAGGCTCATTAAAGCCGACAAACACCACCGTCTTCGCTGGAATCTTACGGCTTCGCTCTGTAAACAAGACCCCTATTTCCACTTCGTTCTGACTAATGCCACGCACGTAGTGCGAACCGACAAAATCAAAATCGCCAGAATACAACCGTTCCCTTGCAGCACCCGCGGTAACGGGCGGATAGTTTAGCCTGGCGCCAACAGAGTCATTTCTGGATACCATGGTGACGTGAATACCTTTCTCCAACAAAATATCAACGATCGAGATAGCTTCAAATGTTCCGGTATCGTCATAAACCACCGCGGGTCCCTGAATGTGTGTAATGTCCCCATACCCAAGCAGGTCCCAGGAAGTGTAGACATGTGGTAGATCAAAACCGGGTATTTCGCTTGCCGGTGTTGCCTGTTGCATACCGTCCGTGCGCGGCGTCGTTCCCGTCGCCAGGACAATTTCATCTGGTGCTATTTGGGAAACCATCTCTTCGTCGACGTAAGAATTCAAATGGACATCAACCCCCAGCGTTTCCAATTCCTCAGCCAGCCAATCTACTATGGTACCAATATCACTGCGTTTAGGGGCAGACCTCGCCATGGCAACCTGACCACCAAGCGACTTCATCGCCTCATGAAGCTCAACCTGATGACCACGCAACGCCGCGGTCCTGGCAAACTCCATGCCCGCGGGGCCAGCACCTACCACCAGAATTTTTTTCGGCTGGCTTACCCTGTCCTGAGGCTCAAACGTCAATATCTGTTCTTTTCCCGCAGAAGCGTTAACAACACATCCTAATCGGCCACCCGACATTAACTGGCCGACACACCCCATATTAGTCCCGATGCAGGGACGTATTGTGTTCTCCTCGTAACGACGAGCCTTGTTAACCAGGTCTGGGTCAGCAATCAGGGCTCGGACCATGGAAACCATATCTGCCTCACCGCTGGCCACAATGGCGCTCGCGTGATCAAGCGTCATGATGCGACCAGTGACCATGGTAGGTTTGCTAATAAATGGTTTAATCACTCCGTTGGCTTGCATCTCCACGCCCAACGGGTCGTCAGACGGTGCAATCAGTTTATGAAATCGCCAGTAGGCGCCCATATGCAGAGAAATATAATCCGCAACAGGATCAACCGCCCTGGCGATATCTGCATTGATCTCCG
>JABGVY010000591.1 GCA_018645845.1 Gammaproteobacteria bacterium
ACAAGGGTGAATATTCTTCTGTTGAGCTTACCCAGACATATCTTGACAGGATTGAAAACCAGCAGTCGCTAAACGCCTTCGTCAGCATCTCGACGGATGTTCTCGAAAAAGCCAAGCAGGCGGACCAGTTAAGAGCTGCAGGTGAGCGCAAGCCTCTGCTGGGAATACCACTGGCTCACAAGGACATTTTCTGTGAAGCCGGTGTGAGAACCACAGCTGGTTCAAAAATGCTCAATAATTTTATCTCACCCTACGACTCAACGGTCGTCTCGCTGCTGAGAAATGCGGGCGCGCTGTCTTTGGGTAAAACCAATATGGATGAGTTCGCCATGGGCTCGTCAAACGAATCCAGTTACTTTGGCGCTGTGAAAAATCCATGGCAAGTTGACCGGGTTCCCGGCGGTTCATCAGGCGGGTCTGCTGCCGCAGTAGCAGCAAGACTCTGTGCAGCCGCAACGGGCACTGACACCGGAGGGAGCATAAGACAACCAGCTGCATTCTGCGGTATCACCGGGATTAAACCGACCTATGGCAGGGTGTCTCGCTGGGGAATGATCGCTTACGCATCCAGCCTGGATCAGGCAGGGCCGCTAGCCACTACCGCAGAAGATTGCGCACTACTGCTCTCTGCCATGGCGGGTCCAGATGAAAAAGACTCAACGTCTTCAGCTGTGCAGGTAGAAGATTATTCCAAATCCCTATCCCAGGACCTTACGGGTAAAAAGATAGGAGTGTGTGTTGAATACATGCAAGGCCTGGACACTGAAATGTCACGGGTCATCGAAGAGGCAATAGACGTACTAACAAGGCTGGGCGCTGAATTCATGGACATTAGCCTGCCAACCTCCCCCATGGCAATTCCCGCTTACTACATCATCGCGCCGGCAGAATGCTCGGCCAATTTGTCAAGGTACGACGGCGTCAGGTTTGGATATCGTTGTGAGAACCCGGAAAATCTGGAGGATCTGTACAAAAGGTCCCGGAGCGAAAGTTTCGGCCAGGAAGTAAAAAGCCGTATTATGGTTGGTGCTTTCGCTCTCTCGGCCGGCTACTACGACGCCTACTACAAAAAAGCGCAGCAAATTCGCCGCCTGATAAAAAATGATTTCCTTGAAGCATTCAAATCGGTTGATGCAATATTGGGCCCGACCACACCGGGACCAGCATTCAGGATTGGGGCAAACACAGATGAACCACAGGCCATGTATCTACAAGATATTTACACGATTTCGGCAAACCTTGCCGGCTTGCCTGCCATCTCCCTACCCGCTGGTTTTATCGAGGGTCTACCCGCAGGTATACAGCTGATTGGTAACTATTTTGATGAGGCAACATTGTTGAATTTAGGCCACCAGTTCCAGGCGCAAACTGAATGGCACAAACAGACCCCGGAGCTCTCAACATGAGTAGCGAGTGGGAGGTTGTCATCGGGCTGGAGATTCACGTCCAGCTATCAACTATTTCAAAGATTTTTTCAGGCTCCAGTGCGACTTTCGGTGCGGAACCCAATACCCAGGCCAGCGCACTAGATCTGGCGCTACCAGGAGTCCTTCCGGTGGTAAACGAAGCTGTTTACCCCAAAGCAATCGCCTTCGGGCTTGGTATCGGCGCAAACATCGGCACGCGCTCCTGTTTTGATAGGAAAAACTATTTCTACCCGGACCTTCCCAAAGGCTACCAGATCACGCAGATGGATGAGCCCATTGTATTGGGTGGTGAAGTTGAGATCAGCCTCGCTGACGGCACAACGAAGACCATCCGCGTGACCCGTGCCCACCTCGAAGAAGACGCAGGGAAATCCCTGCACGAGGATTTTCATGGAATGACCGGTATTGACCTAAATCGAGCGGGAACCCCTCTGCTGGAAATCGTTTCAGAGCCCGACATGAGGAGTGCTGAAGAAGCCGTCAGCTATGCGAAGACAATTCACCAGCTGGTCACCTATCTTTCAGTTTCCGATGGGGATATGTCACAGGGCTCGCTACGCTGTGATGCTAACGTTTCACTCCGACGAAAAGGCGCCGACGCTTATGGCACGCGGACAGAAACCAAAAATGTAAACTCTTTCCGGTTCCTTGAAGCTGCGATAAATTATGAGATAGTCCGTCAAACTGATGTACTGGAGTCTGGCGGTAAAATTACGCAGGAAACCCGGCTTTACGACCCAGACAAAGACGAAACGCGCCCCATGCGCAGTAAAGAAACGGCGACTGATTATCGATACTTCCCTGAACCCGATCTCTTACCGGTTATCATAGACGACGCATTCATCGCTAAAGTCCGCGACTCGATGCCAGAACTCCCCGCGCAAAAACGGGCCCGGTTCCACATAGAAATGGGATTAACAGATGAAGACAGCCGCGTGTTGTCCTCCGAGCTTGGGCTGGCGACCTACTTTGAATCCTGTGTAAGCATTTGCGGCGACCCTGTTATAGCTGCGAACTGGGTAAAAGGCGATCTTCTGGGCGGCCTGAATCGGGACAATATTGACATCTCTCATTCTCCCGTGACGGCTCAGGCAATGGCAGAGATAATTATTCGAATTCAGGACGGTACGATTTCCGGAAAAATAGCCAAAAACGTTTTCAATGCTGTGTGGGAAGGGAAAACTGACTCGGTCGACGACTACATTCAATCCGAAGGCCTGGTTCAAGTCTCAGACAGCCAAGAGCTTGAACCCATCGTCGACCGAATAATCACTGACAATCCCAAACAAGCTGCGCAATTTCGAAGCGGAAAGACAAAGATACTGGGTTTCTTCGTGGGCCAGGTAATGAAGGAAACAGCGGGTAAAGCGAATCCAAAACAGGTTAATGACCTGTTTATCTCTAAACTTACCGATTGATCAACGCTGGGTTCACTGGCCAGGACTAAAAACGCTCCACAAAATCAGAAATCCGGGCAGCGTTAGCCCCCACATCACTCTGCCCGACTCGTGACATTGATCGCAGGTCGATTTTTGAGCCTTCTCCGTTGGCAACGATCCTCACTACCATATCGTCCTTAAAACCAAACCAGAAGGTCGTCGCGGTCGCCTCCACCAGGCCCGCCTCCTTATCTACCGCCACGATCTCAAGGCCCATGCCCTGCAGGGTGGCTTCAGTGCGGTCAACAGCGTTCGCCGCGGACAAATCGGATTCGATAGGTTTCAGGCCAGGATAAGCTTCCATGGTAGTAGCGCCAAGTTTCTCAGCAGGCCACGCTTCAGAAACACCATACTCGTAGCCATTGGGGGCATTCTCCCGCAGAGGTAAAATAGCAACAAACGCCGGTGGATTAGCGGTATCTGTCGTTATGTCATGAATAGGTGGAACATTACCTGCCGCCGCCATTTGTGGTCCAATGATCCCAACAGGTACCAGGCCCATGATCATCGATACAAAGACCAGGTTTCGATTTCTTCCAAGGTCAGACCGCATCGCAATAACCAGGTAGACCAGCCCAACCAGGAAAACCAGTGCACCTCCTGCAACGGCAATCAGCAAACTGACTAACGAAGGTTGCAATGGCACCATTGAAAATTTATACCCCAATGGGCCCGTAACAAGAATTATCAACAGAACTATGGCACTAACCAATAATACCCGCGTTGATGTTTTCACCTCTTCCATAACTTCTGTCTCCAATCTTTTCTGCTTTACACTATCAGGCCCTTACATTGTATAAGAGCAAAGAAGTGGCATCTTCGCTGATAAGCATTAATGAGGCAACAATTGGAGAACTCCAGCAGTTAGACGGAATAGGCCCCAAGAGGTCTACCTATATTGTTGATTTCAGAAATCGGGTGGACTTGATTCGCAATACGTTTGATCTGGCAACAGCAACCGGGCTGAGTATCAAGGCCGCAGAACGGCTTTCTCCCAGAATCGACTGGAAAACGGATGCTAAACAACCATTCGTTCTATGGCCTGCCGGACTTGTGATCCTCGCAAGTCTCTGGTTCGTTGTTCGCGGTTTCCAACAGCTCGCCACTGAGCCGCTATTGCCGCCATATAGCTATTACAACCTCTCTCTGTGTTTGATCTTGCTGGGCGGACTTGCGGCTATTGGAGATATCGCAGTGACGATGATTCGTGGCCACTCATATCAATTCATCCGGGTCCCCATTCTCTCAGCATGCCTTTCTATTGCGGGCTTCTCTGTTCTTATTCTGTTATCGATTTCCACGGTCCTTGTCACCTATTCGACAGCCTTCCAGAACACCCTTGGAAGTACGATTCAGTTTATTAGTTACTGCGGACTGATGTTTTGGCTTATTTATGGCCCAGCGCTCTGTCTCAGGCTTTTCATCGAGGATGGTGGGCAGGGGAAGCTTGATTCTTCAAAGTGCCTGTACGATATATCTCTTGTACTTGCGCCGTTTCTGCCGCTCTACCACCTCTACGTTAACAATGACCCAAACTGGATGACTG
>JABGVY010000517.1 GCA_018645845.1 Gammaproteobacteria bacterium
CGATGCCATTCGGGACGCTCTTTTTGCTCACCAGAATCCCTGTCTTTCCAACCCTTTGAGGTCGCAATTGATACGTTCGTAACAGCCCCGCCACTTGGCATATACCGTGTTTCTGGGTCCCTTCCCAGATTACCGACCAGGATTACCTTATTTATTCCGCGAGCCATTTTATTCTCCTATTCCTCTCAGGTTGTCACCAACCATCTGTATTTAATATGCCACCAGAGAATAATAACTCTTCTACAGCCCTTTGGCACAATTCTGGAACAGATAAGTCAATTCAATCAGTATAAAAAACCATGGGCAGAGCTCAGAAATTGACGAACTTTTTTGCTTGATGTGCCGCAAACTTATAACATCACTGCCCGGCCCGATACTGGCTGGCTTTCAGACTGAGTGCCAACGTTCATCCAAACTTCCGACCCGCCATCAGCGGAGCGGATCACCGGGTGATGCGTCCCACTGATAGAAGAATACACTGAAATCGCACGTCGATTTCATCGATTACCAAAGCCGAGGTTAGCTCTTTGATCACCTTACAAGGTACCCGTTCCTGATGGATACAATTTCAATCCATGGTGCCAAGACACACAACCTAAAAAACATCAGTCTTGATATCCCAAGGGACAAACTGGTTATTGTCACTGGACTCTCCGGTTCCGGTAAGTCCTCCCTTGCTTTCGATACGCTATACGCTGAGGGCCAAAGGCGATACGTCGAATCCCTGTCGGCATACGCCAGGCAATTCCTATCCCTGATGGAAAAACCTGATATCGAGCACATTGAGGGTTTGTCACCTGCTATCTCCATTGAGCAGAAATCAACGAGTCACAATCCACGCTCAACCGTGGGTACGATCACAGAAATCTACGACTACCTTAGACTACTGTTCGCAAGAGTCGGTGAGCCACACTGTCCAACTCATGGCATAAAGTTACAATCGCAGTCGATTAGCCAGATGGTCGATCAGGTAATGGGCTTAGCTGAAGACACTCGAGTCAATCTGCTTGCCCCGATCATTCGGGAACGCAAGGGCGAGCACCTGCATCTCTTCAAACAATTAACGTCACAGGGTTTCGTGCGGGCTCGCATTGACGGCATCATTACTGACCTTGATGTCACACCCGAGCTCGACAAAAACAAAAAACACACCATCGAGGTTGTCATCGACAGGTTCCGAATTCGCCCTGACCTGATGACTCGTCTCGCGGACTCTTTTGAAACCGCGGTACAGGTCGCAGATGGTATCGCCGCGATCAGTTTCCCCGACGATCAAGCAGAAGACCTGTTGTTCTCATCGCGATTTGCATGCCCCCAATGTGGTCACTCGATTCAGGAACTTGAACCACGATTCTTCTCCTTTAACAATCCTGCCGGCGCCTGCCAGGGTTGTGATGGGCTGGGCTTGCGCGAGTATTTTGATCCGGAATCTGTGGTACAGAACGGGGAGTTGTCTCTGGCGGAAGGCGCCATTCACGGCTGGGACAGGAGGAATATCTACTACTTCCAAATGCTTGGATCAATTTCAGAACACTATGGTTTCGATTTGGCGACACCATTCAATGAACTTTCGAACAGGCTCCAGAAAATCATTCTTCGCGGCAGTGGTACCGAGGAAATTCAGTTTCGTTACGTTAACGATCGCGGCGACGAGTATACACGTGGCCATGCCTTCGAAGGGATTATCCCCAACATGGAACGCCGCTATCATGAAACCGATTCCCAGATGGTGAGGGAAAATCTTTCCAAGTTTCTTAGCACGCAAAACTGTCCTGAGTGTCACGGCGCGCGTTTAAATGCAGACGCTCGCTCGGTTACGATCAACGAGAAATCACTCACTGATATTACTTCACAATCAGTAAATGACGCTTTTCATTACCTCTCTGACCTGGAACTCAAAGGACAGCGTGCCCAGATCGCAGAAAAGATCCTGAAAGAGGTTCAGGCAAGGCTTGGTTTTCTGATCGATGTTGGTCTCGACTACCTGACGCTATCACGCAGCGCGGATACCCTTTCTGGCGGTGAAGCACAAAGAATTAGGCTTGCAAGCCAGATAGGCGCGGGACTCGTTGGCGTCATGTACATTCTGGATGAACCTTCAATCGGCTTGCACCAGAGAGACAACCAAAGGCTTCTCGGGACACTGACTCGCCTACGAGACCTGGGCAACACTGTCATTATTGTTGAACACGACGAAGAAGCCATCCGCCACGCAGATTTTGTGATCGACATTGGCCCAGGCGCTGGGGTCCACGGCGGCGAGGTCGTCGCAAGTGGCACTCTGGACGATATCCTGAAAGAAGAAAGATCGATTACAGGGCTGTTTCTTAGTGGCAAGCGAAAGATCGAGGTGCCAACAAAACGTCATACCTATAACCCGGATGCTGTACTAACGCTTCGTTCGGCATCGGGTAACAACCTGCAGGATGTTGATCTCAATATTCCCATCGGCCTGATGACCTGTGTCACCGGTGTGTCAGGTTCAGGTAAGTCCAC
>JABGVY010000146.1 GCA_018645845.1 Gammaproteobacteria bacterium
CATGGTCAGCGTTAGTCCGTCCACGTAGAAGCTAACGAAGGGGCTGAACCCACCCACATTGATCCACGTATACCACGTGGTGCTAAGTGGTTCTCGTAAGGTCATGAATTCGAGTGCCGTGAGCAAAACGAGCATAGCTGAACTCGCGACGCTGCCCACGCCCACCAGGGCAACCAGTGCTTTTGGAAGATTGCCCAGCGTGGTGAAGAGCAGCAGGAACCCCATTAAGGGTAACAGCGGGATGAGGTAGATATAGTCAGCCATTATTTTACCCCTGCATCCTGCTTGCCTGGTCAACATCCAGCGAACCGAAGCGACGATGGGCTTGGAGTAGCAAGCCAAGGCCAACTGAGACCTCAGCGGCGGCGATGCTGAGTATGAGCATGAACATGATCTGTCCGTCAGCGACTCCCCAATGAGCGCCGGCCACAATAAACGCGAGCCCGCAGGCGTTCAGCATGATCTCCAGAGACATCAGGATCAGAATAATGTTGCGGCGTACCAGAACGCCCAGCAGGCCAATCAGAAATAAGATGCCCGCCAGCAGCAGGCCGTGTTCCATGGGGATAACCACGGCTTCATTCATGGTCGTCTCCTGACATAGCTGCCAGAGGTTGCGCAGTGGGCGTGTCCCTGACATCAATAAAATAACGCCGTCCCAGGTGATACGCGCCTACCAGGCCGGCGAGTAGTAGCATAGAGGCGATCTCTACAGCCAGGACATAAGGTCCAAAAAGTTCCAGCCCAACGTCTTTGGGTCCAACGACAATCCCTTTGAGGAGTCGCTCGCTGCTTTGCAGAACATAGACAATCTCAACGAATAGTATGACGCAGAGTACGGAAGGAAATATCCACATCCCGGGTCTGAGCAGCACATGTTCAGCGACGTCACCTGATTGACCCAGGTTCAGCAGCATGATGACAAAAACGAATAGCACCATAATGGCGCCAGCATAAATCACGACCTCCAGCACCGCGGCAAAGGGCGCGCCCACCAGGTAAAAAATAATGGCTGACGCAAGCAGGGATATGATCAGGTAAATAAGCGCGTGCGCCGCGTTATACCGAGTCACCGCGAGGATGGTGGAGATCAGTGATACGGTCGCAGCGATATAAAATAGTCCCAGCTCTAGCATTTTATAGTTCCAGTATCATGGTAAGAGGCTCCTTACGTCGACAGGTGGTGCTTCGTTCCGGGCTTCACCCTTGTCTTTATCCTCGATAGATTTGCCGCTGACGTTGTAGAAGCTGTATCCATGGTATTTGCCCTGGCCGCTGATCAGCAGGTGTTCTTTTTCGTAAACCATGTTTTGCCTGTCGTATTCACACATTTCAAAATCAGGTGTGAGCTGTATGGCGTAGGTTGGACAGGCTTCCTCACACATGCCACACATGACGCAGCGCGAGAAATTGATTCTGAAGAATTCCGGATACCAGCGACCGTGATCGTCTTCTGTCTTCTGCAGGGCAATACAATCAACGGGGCAGACAGCAGCACAAAGGTTGCAGGCAACGCATCGCTCTTCTCCGTCAGGGTCGCGGGTGAGTACTATTCGGCCGCGATAGCGAGGCGCGAGATATGGCATCTCCTCTGGATACTCAATTGTGTCGGCTTTCGTGAACGTATGCCGAAGCACCTCGACCAGGGTAACCAGTTGGCTCCAGATTGCTTTCAGAATCATACCCATAACACGATGGCTCCAGTCGCGAGAAGATTGATCAGTGTCAGAGGCAGCATGAATTTCCACCCGAATGACATCAACTGGTCATATCGTGGCCTTGGTATGGCTGCCCGTAGAAGAATAAAGAAACAAATAAAGGCGAAAGACTTGATAAGAAACCAGATAAACGGAGGCAGGAATGCGGGGCCTAGCCAACCACCGAAGAAGATAGTCACAATCATGCATGAGATCAGGATTAGCCCCAGATACTCGCCCACCATAAACATGCCGAACTTCATGCCTGAATATTCCGTATGAAACCCGGCTACTAATTCGTGCTCCGCTTCAGGCAGGTCGAACGGCAGGCGGTGGCTTTCGGCAATTCCAGCAATCACGAACACTACAAAGCCAATAAACTGCGGTATCACGAACCAGTAGTTGTCTGCCTGCCAGTGAACTATATCTACAAGACTGAATGAACCCGTTAGCATGACGACGCCCATCAAAGAAAGGCCCATGAATACTTCGTAGCTGACCATTTGTGCGGCACTTCGCAGGCCGCCCAGCAGCGCGTATTTGTTGTTGGACGCGAGGCCGCCCAGCAATACGCTGTAAACGGCGAGAGAGGTCATGCCGAGAAAGAACAGCAATCCGATATTAAGGTTCGCGATGTGGATATCGGGCGCATAAGGGACGACAGCAAACCCCAGCAGCATAGCCATAACAATGGCGGTTGGCGCGAACACAAACACGAACCGATCCGCAAAGGGTGGTATCCAGTCTTCTTTGGCAAACAGCTTGATGATGTCCGCTAATGCCAGGCCGATACCGAAGGGTCCAACCCGGTTAGGGCCCAGGCGATCCTGCCAGATACCCAGTAGTCGTCTTTCGAACCAGACCAGAATTGCGGCACCGCCAAAGACCCCGAACAGGGTCCCAAAGATCACAACATAGATAAACAGCTCTTCCATCAACTTGTCCTGTCTGTGGTGATCAGGCTTGGCCGGAGTGGGTCAGCCGGAGCTGTGTAACCTGCTACTTTTTGTAATCCGGATAATCGCGCGCTTTCAAGGGCCTCGGTGCCCGGGGTTATTGGATAGACGACGCAGCGTTCAGCAACTTCGTCATCCACCAGTACTGTCATGATGATGTCGCCGAACGCGAGACCGTCCTGGTGAGAGACCTTCAGACTGGCGGCGGTGGCGCTGGACATGCGGGCGTACGGCTGGGGAATCAGCGTGGATAATTCCGCAGCCTCATTGCTGAGTTCGTCGCTACCAAAGATGTGTACCTGACCGATCAGGTCGGCGTCTGCCTCTTCCGAGAGTTCAAATTCCGAGAGTTCAAAGCCTGTCAGTTCGGTTGACCCTGTGAACAGGCGAATACCGGTGGCGCCCGATTTATCGGGCCCACCCACTTCATCTTGAAACTTGTGAATAGACTGATTGGAATTCCAGCCCGGCGACCAGGTATAGGGTCGCAGGCTCGCCGGAGCTCTTGCCTGGTTGCCTTCCATGGTAAAGGCAAGTGGTGATTCTGTATCCAGCGGCTGCTGCGGTTCGTGTACGGAAACATTCGCCAGCATTGCGGTGCGGCCACTGGCCCTATGGGTCATGCGAGCAATGCGGCTTCCTTCAATGCGAAATTGTTCGTCGGGTGCACAGGTCGCGACCCCTGCAAGTAAAGCATGCTCAGCGGCCAGCTTTTGTTGCCACCCGCTCGCGGACAGTTGGTCACCGCCCAGCGCACTAAGCAGTTGGTAACCGGGTGTGATGTGCTCCGCAGGTGCAAAGGTCGCCATTGAACGCTGCGCCCTGCCTTCATTGTTCACAAAAGTCCCTTCAGCTTCAGCGAATGAAGCTGCCGGCAGAACAATGCTGGAACGCGACGCCGTTGGGTTGTCCATCGCATCGATGACAACGAGGTTTTGCACCTCATCAAGCAGTGAGCCGCCCAGGCGGGTGTCGATATCGTTTTCCAGCACGATGACGGTCTCTGGCTTGTTCCCCAGCAAGTCTTCCGCATTGCCCGTGTTGTCGATCATCGCAACGCCAATACTGTTGACCTCTGATGCACACAGGAAAATACCGGTACCGGGGTTTTTACTTGCCAGGGCGGCAGCGAGGTTGGCGGAAGCCTTCAGAATGTTTGCGCTGCGAAGGCTGGTGCCTGAAACAATGAGCGGACGTTTTGCCGCTAGCAATGTGCTTGCAATGTCTCTGGCATGAGAGGGCTTATTATCGTCAATGGCCTCGATAATTTGTTTAACCATCGAGACTATATCGTTGGGCGCCAGGCGGTGGGTATCACTGGCAATGTCATCCAGCCGATCAGTCATGGGGGAAAGAATGACTAGCGGGCTTTTCTCGTCCTGCTCCAGTTCCCGCACCGCTGCATCGTGCCATTGACTGATGCCGGTGTCGGCCGCCAGCTGTTGCCCGATATTTCTAACCGCTTGCCGGATCGACAGTGCGAGCCTGGGCGCATGATTGGTGACGTCCTCGCCAACGACCAGTATGGCGTCGAAGGTCTCGACTTCCATCATCGATGGTACGTTTAGGTTGCTGGCCAGAACCTCCAGAATAACGCCGTGCATTTCACGCTCGGTTGATGTCATACCGTTGCAGTATTGGTCGGGGCCGACGAGTTGGCGCAGGGCCTCGTTCGATTCGAGACTGGCGCGGGGCGATCCAATACCAATGACCTTTCCGTTTAGCAGAGCTTTAACTTTGTCCAGCGCATCTGGGATCGACACAGGTTCGTACAAACCATCTGCATTTCGCATGCCTGCGCGGGGAATACGCCGGGGTGAGTTCACATGCTGGGCGCCAAACCGCCCGCGGTCACACAGGAAGTAGCCGTTTACCTCATTGTGATAGCGATTGTGTACGCGGCGAACTTCGCCATAGCGTTCAGAAGTGTAAGTATTACAGCCCAGGGAGCAGGCCTGGCATACAGTAGGGGAAGACTGCAGATCCCATTTTCGGGTGTAGTGTTTCGATAATGTCTTGTCTGTGAAAACACCTGTCGGACAGACCTCTACCAGGTTGCCTGAAAATTCGTTGTCCAGCAGACCTGGCTCAGCGCGGCCAAAAAATACCCTGTCCCTGGAACCAAATGCTGCTAGATCGTTGCCGCCGGCATAATCCTGGTAGTAACGAACGCATCGGTAGCAGGTAATGCAGCGGTTCATTTCGTGGCCGATAAGCGGGCCCAGATACTGGTTTCGAAAAGTCGTTTTAAGGCCTTTGTAACGACGATCGCTATGGCCGACCATCACGGTCATGTCCTGCAGGTGGCATTCCCCGCCCTCCTCGCAGACAGGGCAGTCGTGGGGGTGATTCAGCATCAGGTTTTCGACAACGGAATTGCGGAACGAGGAGGCGTTGTCCGACTGGACCGAGAAGCGGGCGCCTTCAGTCACTGGGGTCATGCAGGACATGATGATTCGCCCCCGTGTGTCGTCGGGATTAGCGTAGCCAACAACAGCGCATTGCCTGCATGCGCCAACACTTCCCATTGCCGGATGCCAGCAGAAGTACGGCACGTCTATCCCGTTCGACAGCAGAACCTCCAGCAGGTTGTCGCCAGTTTTTGCTTCAATAGCACGGTCATCGACGAATATGGTCGGCACGCCCTACACCTCTCGTTGGTAAGGACAGGCCTTACCTTCAATATGAGTGATAAATTCATCCCGGAAATATTTCAGACCACTGGCCAGTGGTTCCATCGCCCCTGGCGCGTGAGCGCAGTGGGTGTTGCCGATAGCACCGATAAACTGTGATTGTCGTTCCAGAACGTCCATGTCGTCGGGCTCGCCGTTGCCGGCCTCGATTCGATCGAGTATCTCCTGTACCCAGGGCAATCCTTCGCGGCAGGGCGTGCAGAAACCGCAGGACTCACGGGCAAAAAACTTCTCCAGGTTGGCGATCATGCCGACCGCGCACGAACGATCGTCCAGAATAATCATTGTGCCCGTCCCCATGCGGCTGCCCGCTTGCATGACGGTTTCATACTCCATGGGTACATCCAGATGTTCGGGGGTTAGGAAATCTGTGGAAGCCCCGCCTGGCAGGAACCCCTTAAGCTGATAACCCTCTGCCATGCCGCCGGCATGTTCCTCAAGAATTTCCCTGATCGGCGTGCCCATCGGTAGTTCCCAGCAGCCCGGTCGTGCGACCCTGCCGCTAGCACCGAACAGTTTGGTGCCGCCATCAACGCCCAGTCCCAGGGACTTAAACCAGTCAGCACCATTGGCAACGATATGAGTGACATTGCACAGGGTCTCGACATTGTTGACGATAGTAGGCCGCCCCCATAGCCCGCTAACCTGTGGGAAGGGCGGTTTCGCGCGGGGGGTAGCGCGCTTGCCTTCCAGGGAATTGAGTAGCGCTGTTTCCTCGCCGCAGATATAACGTCCGGCACTGACGTGAACATGTAGTCGAAACGAAAACTCGGAATCCAGGATGTGCTCACCCAGTAAACCCGAGGCAGTGGCCGCGTTGATAGCCTCCTGCAAGCGGGCGATGGCGACATGGTATTCCCCCCGGATGAAGATATAGCCGACGTCTGCAGAGATTGTATAGGCAGACAGGATCATGCCCTCGATCAACTGGTGGGGGTCTTTTTCCATCAGTAACCGGTCTTTAAAGGTGCCTGGTTCCATTTCGTCAGCGTTGGCTACCAGGTAGCGATGCCCATTGCCTTCTTTCTTGGGTACGAAGCTCCACTTCATTCCGGTCGGGAATCCCGCACCGCCTCTGCCGCGAAGATTTGCGTCCTTTAGAAGTTCAAGTACGGCATCGGGGTCTGTACGGCCAATCGTTTTTCGAACCGCGGCGTAGCCGCCAAGGCTCTCATAACGGGCAAGGTCGGTGTGACCGTCGAAGCCAATAATATTTTTGGTGAGCGGTTTATCAGTCATGACAAATGCTCCTCGATATTGTCGATGGTCAGGTCGTGGTGCAATTCGTCGCCCACCATCATTGCCGGTGCGTGGTCGCAATCGCCAAGGCAGGTTACCGGCAGGAGCGTGTATTTGTTGTCCGCTGTTGTCTCGCCGTAGTCGACATTAAGTTTTTGCTTGATTTTTTTACAGACCTTATCGCCATCCATCAGCCAGCAACTGACGCTGTCGCAATAAAGAATGACCTTCTCTCCAACCGGTTGTCGGTAGATTAGGTTGTAGAAAGTTGCAATACCATCCAGTTCTTCGGCCGACATACCTAACAGTGTTGCTATGGCGCTCAGGCTTTCATCAGATATCCAGCCTCGATAGGATTGCACGATTTTAAGTGCATCGATCGCGGCGGAAGGCCTGTTTGGCAAGTGACTAATCTCGCTTTCGATTTCCGCGAGTTCCTGTTCAGTCAGGAAGTTTCCTGGGTTGTCAGTCGCTATATTGCTCATCGGTCTACATCCGCCATGACAAAATCGATACTGGCGAGGATCGCAATCAGATCCGGAATCAGCAGTCCTCTGCTGATCAGTGGAATTTGTTGCAGGTGCGGAAAGGAAGGGGTACGAATCCTGGTCCTGTATGAACTGCCGCCGCCGTCACTTGTCAGGTAGTACATGTTGGCACCCTTGGTGGCTTCGATCGTCACACTGCATTCCCCGGCAGGAATCACAGGTCCCCAGCTGACGTTCAGAAAGTGATGAATGAGGGTTTCAATATCAAACATGGTTCGTTCTTTGGGTGGCGGGGTCGCCTGTGGGTGTACAGCCTTGTAAGGCCCTGCGGGCATATTGTTCAGACACTGCTCAATGATGCGAAGGCTCTGGGTGATTTCATCAACACGCACCCTCGCGCGGTCAAAGCTGTCGCCGTTCTGGTACACCGGTACTTCAAAGTCGAACTGGTCATATCCGCCATAGGGCTTGTCACGGCGCCAGTCGAAATCCATGCCTGTCGCCCGCAGGCCAGGTCCTGTAACGCCCCAGTCCAAAGCTTCATCTTTAGTGTAAACACCAACACCGTGGGTTCTCTGGCGCAGGATGCTGTTCTTCATCGCCATATTTTCATACTGTTTCAGCCGCTTGGGCATCCAGTCTAGAAAATCACGAATCATGGCATCCCAACCGTTGGGCAGGTCCTGTGCGACGCCACCAATGCGGAACCAGGCCGGATGCATGCGCCCGCCGGTTATTGCCTCGATAATCCGAAACAATCTCTCTCGGTCACTGAACATATAAAAACCCGGCGACATCTGGCCAACGTCCTGGGCGAAAGTACCGTAGAAAACAAGGTGGCTGGAGATGCGGAAGAGCTCCGCCAACATGATGCGAATGACTTTTGCTCGATCAGGCACTGCAATACCGGCCATCTTCTCAACAGACATTAGGTAGGGCAGGTTGTTCATGACACCGCCCAGGTAATCAATACGATCGGTGTAGGGGATATAGGTATGCCAGGTCTGCCGTTCTCCCATCTTTTCAGCGCCGCGATGGTGGTAACCGATTTCCGGCACAGCATCGACAATCACTTCTCCGTCGAGTTGCA
>JABGVY010000492.1 GCA_018645845.1 Gammaproteobacteria bacterium
AGTCGCTGGGACTACAACTACACCGGCGGGGGTCCGGATGGCGGGCTCGACAAACTAGGTGACAAAAAAATTGCCATCATTGGTACGGGCGCGACCGCCATTCAATGTGTCCCGTTCCTGGGTGAAGCAGCTGAGCATCTTTATGTGTTTCAACGCACCCCGTCGACCGTTGATGTTCGTGGCAACACACCCACCGACGCTGCCTGGGCAGAAGGTCTGCAGCCCGGTTGGCAGAGACACCGAATGGAAAACTTTAACTCGATGATCTCGGGTATTCCTCAGGAAGAGGACCTGGTGAACGATGGCTGGACCGACCTCATTGGCAAAATGATCAATCAGTTCCAGAATGCAAAGGCCGATTCCAACATGAGCCTTGAGCAAATGGTCGAAATGGCGAACTTCGAGAAAATGGAAGAAATCCGCGCCCGCGTTGATGAGTTTGTAGACGATGATGACGTTGCGGAAAAGCTCAAGCCCTACTACAAAATGTTCTGCAAAAGGCCGACGTTCAATGATGATTATCTGCCCACCTTCAATCGGTCTAATGTGAGCTTGGTCGACACCGACGGTCAGGGCGTTGAGCGCATCACTGAAAAAGGCCTTGTGGTTGATGGCGTAGAATATGAAGTTGACTGCATCATCTATAGCACGGGCTTTGAAGTCGGCACCAGTTACACCCGCCGGTCCGGTTACGACGTCATCGGCCGGGAGGCAAAATCGCTGAGTGATCATTGGCGTGACGGCACCCGTTCACTGCACGGGATGGGTAGTCATGGATTCCCCAATGTGTTCATTATGAATACTTCCCAGGGCGGCTTTACCGCCAACTTTCCGCACCTGCTGGATGAGTCGGCGGTACATCAGGCACATATCATTGCCTACGCCTTGGATCAGGGCTTCAACACGGTTGAGGTTTCGGCGGCAGCTGAAGCAGAGTGGGTCGACACCATTGTCGGCTTTAAAGGCGGTCCGCTCGGAGGTCTTGGCGGAGCTGATTGCACCCCCGGTTATTACAACAATGAGGGGCAACCGAATCCCAATGCCCAGCAATCAGCGCCTTACGGCGGTGGTTCTATTCGCTTTTTTGAACTGTTGAAAGAGTGGCGTGAGGATGGGAACTTCGAAGGGCTGACATTTAAGTAAAAGCGAGCCAGGCGCTAAAGTTCGATACACCAATGGTGAAAACCTGCGAGCAGATGACATACTGGTCGTTGAACTCTGCAATATGTCGCAGGTTTAGTAATCCCAACAAATAAACCACTTGTGTCCTATACTAGCGATTTCCAGGACGCAAAAACCCACCAACATGCAGCTAGTGTTTCACCAGAAACTGAATGCACAGTATGGATAATAAACTTATCCAGCAAAATGCGTACCTTCTATGAGCGATTATCCACGGAAACCGGAAGTCGACTGGTTTATATTCGTTGCGGGCAGCCTGTTACTCATCGCTGTTATCTTACCTATTGTTTTCGCACCTGATGCCAGCCGAGAACTGATCACTAATATATTCACGTTTCTCACCACCGAAATGGGTGTCGCCTACATCATCGGTGCTACCCTTATCTTCGTCTTTCTGCTGGTCATCGCAGTCAGTCGCTGGGGCAGTATCAGGCTGGGCGATCAACCTCCTCAATATTCCACGGGCAGCTGGATCGCGATGCTATTCTCATGTGGCATCGGTGCAAGTCTCATTTACTGGGGCGCTGCTGAATGGGTTTTTTATTACCTGGCCCCCCCATTCGGCATCGAAGCAAAATCCGATGAGGCGGTATTGTGGGCGATGAGCTACGGCATGTTTCATTGGGGTCCTGTTGGCTGGGCACTTTACTGTCTTCCCGCCATCGCCTTGGCCTGCAGTTATCATATCAAGAAAACCCCCTCGCTCAGGCTTAGTGATGCCTGCGAACCGGTACTGCGTTCATACACCCACCGAATACCCGGTCGTATCATTGATCTGCTTTTTATTATCGGCCTCCTAGGAACGGCTGCAACCGGCCTTGGTCTAGGAACATCCGTCGTTGCCTCTGCTGTAACCCGGATGACCGGTCTTGAGGACGGCTTTGGTATGCAGGCGATCATCATCATCACGGCGACTATCACTATTGCCTATTCTGTTTATCGCGGTTTGGACGATGGTATCAGGGTGCTCAGCAACATCAATATGAGCCTTGCATTGATCCTGGTTACCTTCGTACTGCTGGTAGGGCCGACTCAATTCATACTGGAAATGGCCATTGTCAGCGTAGGCCACATCACTGACAATTTTATCCGTATGATGACCTGGACTGACCCACTGGAGCGTGCAAGCTTCGTTGAGAGCTGGACTGTTTTTTACTGGGCATGGTGGCTCGCACTAGGTCCATTTGTTGGTATGTTCGTGTGCAAAATTTCACACGGTCGCACCATTAGAGAGGTCATTTTCGGCATGTTAGGTTGGGGTAGTCTTGGTTGTTGGCTGTTTTTTATCGTGCTCGGCAATCATGCTTTCTTCCTCGAACAACAAGGCATTTTACCTATTGTTCAGGAAGCGTCCGAGGTCAGCCCTTCCGCCGCGATAGCCAGCATCATTGAGATACTTCCGTTCGGCACCTTCTGGCTCTTTTACCTCGCCGTCATCGGCCTCATATTTACCGCTACCACTTACGACTCTGCGTCCTACACTCTGGCTGCAGGAGCCTCGCGTCATCTGGGAGAACATGATCACCCCGCGAGATGGCATCGCGTTTTCTGGGCTGCTGCGCTAGGTATATTACCAGCCAGCCTTCTTTACCTTGGTGGCATTAGAGTACTTCAGACGGCATCTGTGGTTGCCTCCATTCCCCTCTTGTTGGTCTATCTCATGCTTGCGGTATCTATTGTGAGAACACTCTCGGCCAGGACGGAGAAGGAATAGAATACAGATAGGGCAATGGTTCGCAGCTATAATATCTCCCTCAGGGTGTAACGCTGAAAAAATTGCCAAACAAGATCCATGCCCCAACTTTCGAACTCCGCAGTCTCTGTCGACCCACAGACCGCTTGTTCCGGCATACTCGGCGATTGAAGCAATGTCGCACAGGTAGCTATTGCCCCTCTCACGGACATGCCGGGCCAGAGGTGACCGGTATCGGGTTGGCCGCAACTTACAGCTTCATGACCTGTTATTGAACAATCTGTATAGGCTACACATCGCAGGCCATTGTCCTCCGAGAGTTTATTTTTCCAACCGACAGGACCCGATGCACATGACAGACCTTGTGCCCAGGCCGCTAGGGTATCATCGGCGGATTCATAGACATAACCATCAGCAGCAGGTTTACCGTCGCTACGGACTGTGTCGTCTCTGCCCGAGTAGAGGTGAAACATAGGAACAGACTGCCCAGGCGCACAGGCAAAACCCGGCGCTAATTGCGCAATGATCGGCGCGATGGCTGCAAATCGATGACTCAGGTTACAACCCAGTCTAAGCGCCATCATCCCGCCGTTACTCACGCCAAGAAGATAGTGCCGCTGAGGGTCAGTATCAAATTCAATTTCAACGGCATTCAGCACTTTCTCGATAAACCCCAGATCATCACCACAGGAAGTCCATGCACACCGTGAACAACTCGAACAATCCGGCGGGCACGGATACTTTTGTGCATCAGCAACACAATGTGGCGTTGAGTCCGGATCCGAGGAAGCAAGGTTTGATGCCATATCGTTCCATGACGTAACCTGATAACCAAACCCTGGTTGCTGTGAGGTACGAAAGTGTTGGCCCTGTGGATAGACAGCGATGTATCCATACTTCTCTGCATGGCGGTTAACACCGTGAAAAGCTTCAAAGCCAGTCGCGGTACTCATATACCCATGAAGGCCAAGGACTAAAGGAAGGGGCAAAGATTTTTTTGATGTAGGCACATAGACAAAATACTCGCGTTGCACTCCATCATGAACCATCGCGCGCTTATGCATCTTTCCTAAGCCAGAGTCATTCGCCAACGGCAGTAAGGGGCAGAAAACCAGGCTCACCCACAATGCTGAGATGGACAAAAAACGAGCATCAATCATCACATTACCCCTCTATGTTAGCCACCTGACCCACAGACCAGAACAGTTGAAAGCACAGCTTCAGAACCCAGGGCCCATCATTCGCTACCACAACAAGCGCCAGGCTATAAGAGCGAGCAAATGATTTCCCTAATGACAGTGATATTAGAGGCCTCTATCGGCTTTTATTATCAAGCGCTGATGAAAAAGCGCTGATGTCTTCAGGGCCGATGCCACAACAACCGCCGATAACACTGGCGCCCTGATCGATGAAACGAAGGCAGGCATCAACAAAATAGTCAGTCGTCAAATCAGTGATGCGCTCGGTCTTAAGGTCATTGTCCAGCGTCCAGCCTTCCGGTACCTGAGCGATTCGATTAGCGTAACAGCCAAGAGGTTTATCAGTCAGAGCTTTCAGTTCTTCCAGTCCAAATTCAATCGCTTCAGGCAGGGTGCAGTTCATGAAGAATCCTGCCAGATCGAGATGCGCAATTTTGTTATAGGCCGCGGTAATGGACTCGCCGCTGCGCAAACCACTGCCGGGCGTCTCGTTGAGCGTCCAGGACACGTAGACCGGTTTACCCCCGCCAAAGGCCATCGCCTGAGTCGCAGCATTGAGCGCCTCGATTGCCGATGACATGGTTTCACAAATGAACACGTCTACAAAAGGTGCCAGCGCTTCAACCAGGTTCCGATAAACCGGCATTGCCTCATCAGCTGAGGGCACCAGGTCAGGGCGATAGCTTTCCGAAAGTGGCGGCAGCGAACCGGCAATCTGTACGGCTTGACCGCTCTCATCTACTGCTCTTCTAGCAAGCTCGCCGCCCAGCCTTGTCAGCGTAACGTAATCATTCTCCCGACCCTCTTTTCCAAGGTAACTCGGGATCGTCGAGTAGGTATTGGTGATAATCATCCGAGCGCCGGCATCGATGTAATCCCGATGAATTTCGACAACCAGTTCAGGCTTTTCAATCAGCACGGTGGCAGACCATAGACCTTGCTGCGCGCCCTGATAGCGTTTTGCTATCTCGCCGCCCATTCCACCATCGAGAACGATGACCGACATATCTTTCCCCAAAATTCATTTCACACGTTGCTTGACTATAACACTGTTCGACGCAACCTATTTCTGCCAGGCGCATAATCCCAGGCGAACATTATCAGCAGCTTGCGCTGTCTCAGGCGCGATCAACTTATTTTTGTTGTTTGCGCACACTAGAACATCATCGCCATAGCCCGCTATATCCAGCAGGATCTGGTCCAGGTGGCGATACTGAACGTCATGCCCTTCTCCAGCATATTCCCGCATTGTCACATTCGCTGCTGGAAAAGTATTACGCCAGACCTGCGAGTCCTCTTCTCCCAGCACCCCATCGGCGAGACCGCGATAGACAAAGACCGGGGCTTTAACCTTTGACGTATTGATCGCTCCTTCTTTGCAATAAAGCGAGATTTCGTGATCCAGTGGCGTTGCGTCTGCCATCTGCCCACGCAAATTATGAGCTCGTGCGGCTTCATCAAACGCAGTGTCCTGAAAGCCTCGCACCTGGTGCATGGGGCTGTCTGGCGCAAAGCCGAAAAATCGCATCGGTTGGCGCAACATGTCTCGATATATACTGGCCGGAGAATCCTGACCACATCTCGATGGCTGGCCAAGCGAAGGTGAGGTCGCTGCCATGTGGACAGACAAGAGTCGGTGTGTATTACGTGAGGCGATCTTCGCCGTGTAGGGGCCGCCACCGGAAATACCAAAGACCGCGAACTTATCAACGCCGACATGACTCAGCACGGCTTCAACCTCTTCGGAAAAATCTGTCATGTCTAACCCAGGATCATATTCGGTCTGGCCGAAACCATTTCGCTCAACCGTAATCACCCGAATTTGCAGCGTTTCCCGCATCGTTCTCAAAAAATCGAGCAACCGAATGACACGAACCGAAGTACCGAGGCCACCTGTAAACACCACCGGCAGCCAATCGGGTTCGCCATCGTCGATGTAGTGCACTCTTTTACCATCAGCCAACATCAGTTCCTTAACTGTAGGGCCCAGCGAATCGAACCTTTCCGGCAGCACATTGCCAGGGAGGTCTGATGCTGCCAGAACAGCGACCGGCATCAGCAATCCTATGAACAACAAGATGATTTTCATGAAAGCCTCTAGCAGCGATAAAGTCATGACCCTACCATGACAGCACCCAAATCAGCTTGCTATATTGCACCCCAACTATGACTCTGGAACATGACTCTGGAACATGACTCTTGAACATGACCCTGAATCACAATGCTGCCAGATCTGGCACTGTCTTAATGTCCCAGGACATGGCCTGTGTGCCATTCCGGATGACTACTAGACCGTTGATGCCATTGCCCCCACCCGGCAGAACTAGAATGCTTCCTCCGGCAGACAATGTCGGGGCATAATGTAGCATTCAGGTCTAAGCCTATACTGCCCATGACAACACTATTAAACCGAACACTCATCTCCAATATGCTGGATCAGCAAACAGACCAGAGTACCCCGATCATAGCGATAGCCGATTACCCGCCTCAGTACCTCAGAATGCACCGAGTGACGGTGGCTGATGATGCAAAAATCTGACCATGCAGCCTGACGTCCCGGATTTTGATATTTACGCGAATGATCATTTGCCAGAAAAACTCATCGTCGCAGATCAGAGGCTCATCATTACCTGGGATGACGGCAAAATCAGCCATTATCCCTTTGTCTGGTTAAGAGAATACAGCCCGGATGCCGGTACTTTTAATGACATCACGCGGGAACAAAATATCGCCGTGACAGATCTGCCGAGTGAGCTGAATATCTCGAACACGAAGATTGGCACAGACGGCTCGGTCATCGTCAACTGGCAACCTGAAAACCTGGATAGCCGTTACCACCCGGGATGGCTTCGAGCTCACTGCCCCCTAAACCCACAACCAAATTTCGATTTGCCAAAACGAGCACTCTGGACTGCCATCGAAACCTCCGCCAGTCAGACCTTCCCTCCAGCGTTTAGTGGCGCTCTGATCGACACCGATAAAGAATTCAGCCAGTGGCTGGGCGCTTTACATTCCAGCGGCGTTGCCGTGATCACAGATCTGCCAATTGCACCCGAAGCACTCGAAAAGGTGGTCGGTCGAATCGGTCCCATCAGGGCTTCTAACTTTGGCCGGATTTTCGATGTCGAACTAAAGGCAGATACCAATTCGAATGCCTACACCTCCCAACCTCTGAGAGCTCACACCGATCTTGCGACCCGCGAATATCAGCCCGGCCTGCAGTTCTTTTTCTGTATGGAAAATTCAGTCAACGGTGGAGAAACAATTCTTACCGATGGACTTGCTGTGGCCGAAAAGATTCGCGCCGATCATCCTGACGAATACACTTTTCTGACAGAGCAACCCATACCCTTCGTCAACACCGACAGGGATACTGAATACCGCTACGAAGTTCCTATTTTGGAAACCAATCGCCACGGCGACATCACTACAGTCCGGTTCACCTATTGGCTTCGCGCGCCGATGACCGGCGATTTGGCGACTCTGGATAGCTTATATTCCGCGCTGCGATTATTTCATTACTATGCCGACCATGAGGACTACCAGCTTAGATTCTCGCTGAAGCCAGGGGATCTGATCGGTGTTGATAACCGACGGGTTCTGCATGGAAGAACCGGCTTTGCACCTGACGCCGGTCATCGCTGGCTGCGTGGCTGCTATATGGAAAGAGAAGAACTCGAGTCGCGACTTCGAGTCCTAGATCGTCAAAGGAGAATTCGATCTGCCTGAAACCTTCGGCGCGACACTCTGCCGCTGGATTTGCGTGGCGACATTTCAATTGGCGTCGAAAACAACACCAGAACTAAGAGAAGTTAGGGTAGCGCTTGCAGCCTTGCCCTGGCGTTATATGTTTCTTGTGCTTTTATGTGTCGCTTGTCCTGCCAATGTGCCCAAATTCTTTTCTAACCACTTAATTTTAGAGATTCGCGTTGCTGAAGACTGGCCTGTTGGATCGACACAACCCGCGTCAAACTCTTCAATCCACTGGAAGTTCATGCCTCTTTCCCAGCAGAATTCCATTTCAGCAGTCGATTGCGTGCCGCTGTAGGTAGAGCAACCAGTGGTCAGTGCGATGAGCAGGAAAGCCAGGATAGTCTTGTACATGTTGTTCATCCGTTTACATATTTGGTTTATGGGAGAGGATTGTACGGTTGTCTTGTAAACGGGGGTTGATGCCAATGTGTACTAATGTAACGGAATGTGAACTCAGGGATTGACCGGGCGATAGATGGTCTTATTACGAAACGGTGGCTTCTGGTCGATAACAGGCGAGTCGCCGCATCAACTGCGGCACAGGGACTCGCAAGGAATCCCATCTGCGTCACCGTCCAGGGCTCGCAAACCACATTGATTCAGGTACAGTTTAGCTTCGGCACAGTTAGTCATATCTCGACAGTATTTCTTAGGTCCGCACCGTTCATCTTTCTCTCCTCTAATCCCTCTCCGCCAGTCCCATGGCGCCACAGGCCCAGGGGCAGACCAGAGACCGCGCTTGCGCTTTCTGGACTCATCCTCTGCAGACTCATATCTACCGCGATCTTCCTCTGACTGTTCTTTCGCGTACCGCCTGTACCACCACGCCATCCCTGCAAGTAATTGAGCGTGATTCACGTTTAAAGTCTTACCGCAGGCAGCGCAGTCAGAAGGCTGCACCCACACCTTCGCAAGCATTCTTCCATTGCGGTCACTCTTGTGGGTTTCTACCCTCACGTTCTTATTTGCAACATAAGACACAAGTTTTTCCTTCGAGGCATTGCCAAACCGTTGGTCAGACTCTGGTGCGTCTATGCCTGCTAAGCGGACTTTGATCTTTTCGCTCTTTGAGGTTTTTATCGTGATCGTGTCACCGTCAATGACTTTGATCACCCTGCCTTCGTAGCTCGAGGGTAGTTCCTGCGTTGGTTTTGGCAAGTACTGAAGTAGCGAGCCTAAAAGGGTTAGGCATGCAAGGCCGATGAGTATTGTTTTCTTAGTGGTGTTGAGCATTTTAATGACTTGTTTTTTTTAGCATCACTCACACAATAGATGTTAACTGATTCATGGAGGCCAGTCTTACGGTCTCCCTGGTGACATCGTTCGTTTATTCTCGAACCTATTCTCTCACCCGGGACACCGCCCTCATCGAGTTTAAGCGGTGTGACCGCCAGTCGAGGCTATCAAGAGTTGCCCGAACAAGCCTGGTGACCCCAGATCAGCGGGGGTTACCGTACGAGGTATTTATAGGCTATGGTCCCTGCACACCTGGCAAAGGAGTGTTACATGGCATACCTTTCTATCATCATCGCGCTTGGCGTCGGCATTGTGCTTGGCATGACCATCCATTTTTTCAGAATGAAACGTAGCAAACCCGTTTATCTGGTGGTCAGTGCCAAGGTTAGAAACGAACAAGCGCTCGAGCCATACCGGCAACAGGCCGTGCCTCTAGCAGAAGCCGCAGGCTTAGAAATACTCGGCAGCGGTGAAATAGAGTTGATGGAAGGTGACTGGGATCACTTTCCGGCTTTGACTTTGGAAAAATTCGATTCCAAAGCGGCCTTACACGAATTCTGGTATTCCCCCGAATATCAGCAAGCAAAGAAACTTCGTGACGGGCATCTCGACGTTCAGTTTATTGTCGCCGTCGAAGGCGTATAGCCCCCCTTTGCGCAGGCGCTACGACCGCCTCCGGCCATTGATCTAAATCCCTCATTCCCGTGCAGGCAACTGCGGGGTATCATCAGAGCGTAATTAGACGTGGAATCGCGCCCAGGTCTTTACACGATAGTTGTAACATCTATATTGGTTACTATGAAAATAAGGATGCCATGAAGCCGACGCCAACAGAATATATTCGCCAGACTCGGGAAAGCTACGAAAAACTGGGTTTTGAGCCTTATGAGTGGTTCCATGCTGAAGAAGAACCTGAACTTGCGCCCCTGGCAAAACCACTATCAGAATCAAAACTGGGGCTA
>JABGVY010000166.1 GCA_018645845.1 Gammaproteobacteria bacterium
GAGGAAGTTCTAGCAGTATGAACACCATCTTCCCGCGCAACAGGTTTTAGCCCTGCGAGTGCCTCAAGGCTGGTATCACGAAGCACTTCATCTTTCTGGAACACAAAAGACTCATCTGTTCTCTTACCTTCATCGTCAAATACCGGGACTTCCATAGGAATAATCTGGCTATCGAAATGCCCACCGTCTACCGCTTTTTTGGCACGTTCCTGGGACTGCAGACCAAAAGCATCAGTGTCCTGTCGGGTAATCTGGTATTTTTCTGCCATCCGTTCCGCACCCTCAAACTGACTGGTGAATTCATATTGTTCGAAGTAGGAGCGGGAAACGGGTTTACCAAGTTCTGGTTTAAGGCCCACTGAATCTGTTCCAATGGGCAATCGCGACATATTCTCAACACCACAGGCAATCACACATTCGGCCATGCCTGAGCGAAGGATACTGGTCGCAAGGTGAACGGCTTCCTGTGAAGAACCACATTGGGAGTCAATCGTGATACAAGGTGTTTCTTCCGCCCCACCGTGCGACAACCAGGCAGTTCTTGCGACATTCATCCCCTGGGCGCCAAGCTTATTAATACAACCGCCAATCACCTGGTCAACGTTGTCCGATGAAACATTGCTACGTTCCAGCATTTTCATCATCGTGTGACCCAAAGTGTCAGTGGGATGTACCAGACCGAGAGACCCGTTTCTTCTACCTACCGCAGAACGTGCGGCATCAACTATTACGACATCTTCCATTTGATTTCCGAAGGTGATTTAAGAAAGTGGACTATTGTGCCACAGCCGTGAAACTCTGCGAACTGCTATGATTGCCGCTGATTGCCTATTATTTGAACTATTAAACAGATGAAAACCATTGTGGTTTGTACTAATTTTCGGCCCTTTACGAATCAGCCAAGCTGCGCCCACCGAGGCAGCGAGGCTCTGGCTGACTGGCTAGAACGCGAAATTGAAACACGTAGGCTAGACGCAACAGTAGATAGGTCAGTCTGTCTCGGACATTGCCCCTACGGCCCTAATGTCAGGTTGCTGGGTGAGGATTTCTGTCATGAGGCAACGCAGGAAAAGTTGATACCGCTGCTGGCGGCCCTCGATAAAGCCGATTAACTCAGCTACCGCAATAACCAGCGAATAGCGTCGGCAAACAACGCCCCGCCATGGGCCAGTGTGTGTCCACCAACACCGAATTCAAATCGATAATCGTACCCGGAAAAACCCAATGACTGGGCAACACTCTGATTAGCCAGCGGCCAGTTGCCAAATAGACCATCGATATCGTTTTCCCCGCTCTGCATGAATACGCGAATTGGCTTTCTTGGCGTGGTCCTGATCATGGACTGGTAATTATGCCCACCCTTGATGTTAGTGAAGGAACCGCAGTGACTAAGTACCCTGGCAAACCTGTCAGGATGATGCCATGCCACTGTGAATGCGCAGATGCCACCACTGCTCATGCCAATCATCATTCGACGGTTGGGATCATCTGTCGCAGAGCAATCCATGGTCTTCTCCGCCAGAGGAATGATTTCTGTAAGCAGAAATTCCGAATAGTCGGAGCGCAGGGAATCATATTCGATACTTCGCTGCTCATCGGCCCTGTCTCTCTCCGGCTGTGATGCAGGCTCGGCAGAGACACCGATAGGTCTACCCGGATTTATAAACACCGCCAGCGTCGCCGGGATCTCTCCGGCCGCATGTAAACTATCCAGAACCAGCCCCGCCCGGACTCGCCCATTACGTCCAAGGTATCCCATTCCGTCATTGAATATCATCAGGCTAACATCAGTTGCGCCCTTTCTCATTCCAGCAGTTTTATAAACCCGGATATCCCTGATTGTCTCGGGATACTTCACAGATTCATTCCAACCTTTTAACGACGTCACGATGCCACTGGCTACTTGCTCATCAGGGAAAGCTTCTGCGCAAGGGTTGTAATCTATATCAAACTGGCCATCGGCAGACGCGAGCCCGCCGTATCTGCCGTGATTGTTAACCGCCTGAGGCGCGTGTCTATCCAGCCCAAGAAGACTGTAAGTTCCTGCATCCATGGGCGAGGCATAAATCGGGCGCGGGTCATCTACGATATTCATTCGGGCAACCAGTCTTCGCCATCGAAGCTCCACGTCGATTCGAGCGGCAAGTTATCTGACACCTGTCCTGCCCTGAAGTCATAGGTGCAGGGTTCAAGCACCCAGCCATGGTAAGGATCGTAGTAACACAGTTCTTCATCACTCAGTTCAATTTCCAGGTCTGCTATTTCACCCGGCTCCAACTCAACCCAACCAAACCCCTTGAGCTCCTTAACCGGTCGTTCAACAGATGAGTTCCGACACGACACATACAACTGTGGAACCGCTGCACCAACTGTCTTGCCCGCGTTCCTCACGCTGACATTCAGGAAAAACCGATCGTCGGCACGTTCGACCTGCAAACCCTCCAAAGTGAATTCTGTATAACTCAGGCCAAACCCAAATGGAAACTCTGGTTGCTCCTCTTTCCTGTCAAGGTAACGATAACCATGGAACAGGTCGTGGGTGATATCGAGGGCCGTAATATCCCAATCCACCAGTTGGCTGATTGAGCGAGGGAAACTAACCGGTAACTTCCCGGACGGACTAACCGCACCAAAAAGCACACGGGCAATGGCATGTCCTCCCTCGCGACCCGGGTACCAGATCATCATCAACGCGTCGACCTCGCTTACCCAACTCGACACCTCAATCGCACTACCACCCTCTAGCAAAACGATAGTTTTCTTGGCTTTCGACGCGACGTCTAGAATCAACTGCTCCTGGCTTTCGGGCAACCTGAGGTCGGCTCGGTCGCCGCCTCGGGCAAGGTCAGAGCCCTCTGATTCCTGTTGCTGCGTAGGAATGAACTCACCTTCTTCTTTATACGTCAGCCCAACGACAACCACTGCGACATCAGACTCTCCGATGCCGCCAAGGTCAGCGTCGCTAGCATAATAGTTAATGGCTATTTCATTCCCAAAAGCCCTAAGTCCAGCCAGGGGCGTTGTAACTTCTGATGACGTCACCATACTGCTACCACGATCGCCCAGGTTCGGGACATCAGCAAGGTCACCAACAACTGCGATACTTTGCGATGTCGATAAGGGCAGCACAGCCTCGTTCTTTAACAATACGAACGACTTCTCGGCTACTTCCCTAGCCAGTTCAATATGTTGACTGCATTCCACCACCGACGCATCGGGTATCTCCAGGTTCGCAAGATCGAAGGCAACTTTTTGATATATCGCCCTACGCGCATTCCGCGAAATTGTTTCCTCAGTCAGTTCACCTGCAGCGATCGCTGCCGTAATCTTCTCGTCGTCAAACCGGTAATCCACAGGCATCTCGATATCCATGCCCGCATTAATCGCAGCTGCAGTGGACCGTGTCCCCAGGAACCAATCGGATTCCACAAAGCCCTTAAACCCCCAGTCTTCCCGGAGAATATCGTTGAGCAACGCGGGATGTTCGCCGCAGTAAACACCGTTTATTTTGTTGTAAGCACTCATCACCGACGCTGCAGCACCTTCAACAACGCAGCGTTTGAAATGTGGCAGGTAAACTTCATGCAGTGACCGTTCGTCGATATTCGCGCTCATCTCGAACCGGGTCATTTCAATATTATTAAGCGCGAAGTGCTTCGGGCTGGTAAGCACATAATTTTGAGCACCTGACACAAAGGACACACCCATCGCCCCCATGTGAAAGGTATCTTCCGAGTAGGTCTCCTGGGCGCGCCCCCAACCCGGATGACGAAGCAGGTTAATGGTCGGAGCAAGGATTACATTGCCATTTTTAGCGGCAACCTCCAGACCAGCCGCCATACCAACCCTTCGTTCAAGCTCAACGTCAAAGGTTGCTCCCCGCGCAATTGCTACAGGAAATGCCGTCGCCATGCCGGTTCTTGCCCCTCTTGGACCGTCAACCATCCTGTAAGCAGGAATCTTTAGCGCTTCATCGCCACCGGCATAGTAAAGCCCGTCGATGGGTGCTGCCTGCCAGCCACGAATTTCATGGATCTTTTGCTGCAAGCTCATGCTGGCCAAAAGGCTTTCGACCTCGACCTCGACGGCCGCATGATCAACCTCCCGACCTATATTACCCGCGTGCATTTTTTCGCGATCGAAAGCTTTCTCTGAACGATTCGCTTTCATCTGCTCAAGCATTTCGGATGGTCAGGCCACCATCAACAGGCAAGGCAACACCGGTGATGTATTGTGACGCCGGTAAAACCAGACCAAGTGTGCCATGCGCGACTTCTTCCGGAGCCCCA
>JABGVY010000462.1 GCA_018645845.1 Gammaproteobacteria bacterium
GTCAGGAGAAAACATTATGAGTGATGATGTAGCAATTGTTGGAATTGGAATGCATCCGTTTGGCCGCCACGAAGGCGTCAGCGGAATGGAACAGGGCGCTGCTGCAATTCGCACCGCCTGTGCAGATGCCAACGTCAAGTGGGCCGATCTCGAATTTGCCTTCGGCGGCAGTGTTGCCGCAGGCAATCCAGACTCAATGGTTTCCCAGATGGGCTTGACTGGCTTGCAATTTATTAATGTCGTGAACGGTTGTGCAACCGGTGGTTCCGCATTAATTTCTGCCTATAACACGATTAAATCAGGCGCCTTCGATCTAGGCCTTGCGATCGGCTTCGACAAACATGAACGAGGAGCGTTCAGGGTTAACACCGGTAAGTCCGGGGAGCGGGATTGGTACGGCGGCAGCGGTATGGCACTGACCACCCAGTTCTTCGGCATGAAGATTAATCGCTACATGGAAGAATATGGTATTACCCAGGATGCCCTGGCGCGTGTTTCTGCCAAGGCTTTTCGTAATGGCTCTATGAACGAGAATGCATGGCGCAGGCAGGCATTATCTGAAAAGGAAGTGTTGCAGTCGGCTATGCTGTCCTACCCTTTGACCCAGTACATGTTCTGCTCGCCGGGGGAAGGCGGCGTCGCGCTAATCCTCGCCAGAGCGGACAAAGCACACAAGTACACCAAAAACCCGATCTTCCTGAAGTCAGCTGTGGTGCGATCGCGCCGGTATGGGAGTTTTGAAGTACTTGCCCCATCTCTGGCGCTTGATTATGCAGATGGCCCGACGGTAGACGCCTCGCAGAAAGCCTTCGAAGCGGCCGGGGTTGGTCCTGAGGACATCGATGTTGCACAGTTGCAGGATACCGAGTCAGGCGCAGAAATCATGCACATGGCCGAAAACGGCTTCTGTGAGCATGGCGAACAGGAGGCCATGTTGGCCAATGGCGATACTGAAATCACAGGTCGCCTACCGGTCAACACCGACGGTGGTTGTCTCGCCAATGGCGAACCCGTAGGTGCATCCGGTTTACGCCAGGTCTACGAAAATGTGCTCCAGCTCCGAGGCGACGCTGGTAAACGGCAGGTTCCAAACGACCCCAAAGTTGCCTACACCCATGTGTATGGCGCCCCGGGTATATCAGGTGTCACGATCCTGAGCACCTAGAAGTATCTGAGATTAATTCGGAAGCCTCTCTGAAACGCCCTCTCTAATGAGGGCGTTTTTGTTTCCGCTGAAAACCAATGACAATAGCCTAACTAACAACCAGATGGATCTCAGATGACCTTTAACGTGACTCAAAGCAGCGCACCCTGCGGTGCAATTATCGAAGGACTAGACCTCACGAAACAACTCGATAATTCACAGGTTGCGGCCCTCAGACAAGAATGGTTACGCAGTCATGTTCTGATCTTTCCAGACCAGGAGCTTTCCGATGATGACCTCGAAAGATACTCATTATATTTCGGTCACTTCGGGTACGACCCTTTTATTGCGCCGATAGACGGCAGGGATCATGTGATAGCAGTTGAACGCAAGGCTGAAGAACAGGCACCGGTCTTCGCAGAGGTCTGGCACAGCGACTGGAGCTTCCAGGAGGTTCCCCCCGCCGGCACCTGCCTCTACAGTATTAAAATTCCCCCATTGGGCGGAGACACAGAATATATAAACCAGCACAAGGCCCTGGCGGAAATGCCCGCAGAGCTTCGAGCGAAAATCGAAGGCAAAACAGCCATTCACTCTGCCCGAGCCGGCTACTCACCGGACGGATACTTCGGAAACGAAGAACAGGAAGCAGACCGGAGCATGCGCATTATTGTTTCAGAGAAAGCAAATGATACCTGGAGGCATCCAATCATTCGTCGTCACCCGGAAACGGGTGTTGAAGGGCTGTTTGGTTGTTTCGGTTATATCATTGGCATCGAAGGGATGGGCGATGCTGAATCCCGCGATCTGTTGATGGAAGTTTACAGCTGGCAAACTCGCGACGAGTTTGTTTACCGGCATCACTGGCAGGAAAACATGCTGGTAATGTGGGACAACCGCTCTGTGCTCCACAAAGCAAACGGTGGGTACGATGGTTACGACCGCCTGCTTCACCGCACGACTATTGCTGAACAGACAGCCGCATGATCATTCCCGGAAGGCCTGAGCCTGACCAACTGCGACGAAATCCAGGCTTCACTATCCCCGAACGAACTAAAGGCTATTCCGTCGCCAGTGTCCTGGCGTACATCAACTGCAACGCTTCGCCCATACCGGAGGGATGTTCCGTTTCGCTGAAGTCGACAACCTGATCCCAGTTTTCAGCGACCGCATCAATGCTCACATCTTCCGTTCTTGGATCGAGGTTCAATCCCACCGCGCGTTCCCAACGAACTTTTTTGAAAGACCCCGCCGAAGCCTCAAACATACTGCCAGACTCTTTGCAGTCCTGGTGTGCAAGATA
>JABGVY010000542.1 GCA_018645845.1 Gammaproteobacteria bacterium
ACATGTAGCGTTCGGACAGAGCGTCAACATAACCCTTGGCCTGCCAATAGTCCGTACGTCGGTTGATCACGGTACGGCCTTTGATTTAGCAGGATCCGGACGGTCGGACTGCTCAAGCCTGGTAGCCGCAGTTTGCCGTGCCGCCGAACTATGTGTCTAGCCGTGTTGCGCGCAAGAAAAAGGTTTGGGCAAAACTTCCTGGTTGATCCCGGCATGATCCAAAAAATTATTGGATCCTTCAATATCAGGCCAGGCGATCATATTGTTGAAATAGGCCCAGGTAGGGGAGCATTAACCCAGCCTCTATACGACGATCGATGTGACCTTACCCTGATCGAGATCGACCGCGACCTGGGGGCCGAATTATCAGTTCGGTTCCCGGATGCAGGACTGATCAACGAGGATGTCATGACGATAGATTTCAACAGGTTTGCGAAGCAATCCCTTATCCGCATTATCGGCAACCTGCCTTACAACATCTCAACCCCGCTGCTATTTAAGTTATTTGATTTCGGGGAGCATATCCAGGACATGCACTTCATGTTGCAGCGAGAAGTTGTTGATCGGATGACAGCACTGCCCTCAACAAAAGCGTATGGCAGATTATCGGTCATGACCCAACTTCACTGCCATACCGAGAAGCTGTTCGAAGTGCCTCCCCAGGCATTCTCTCCTCGTCCAAAGGTTCAAAGTGCCATTATTCGGCTAACGCCAAACAAAAAGGCAACCGATGTTGACAAGAAGCTGCTCGAAAGCATTCTCGTCCAGGCTTTTTCTATGCGGCGCAAGACGATTCGTAATGCACTCAGGAAATTCCTGACAGTGGACGATCTCGAATCGCTTCACTTAGATCCTCAACTACGCCCTGAGAATCTGACAATTGAAAATTACCTTTCCTGCACGCGATTCGTGGCAGACAGGTCATGAGCACCTACATTATTGGTGACGTCCAAGGTTGTTTCGATGAGTTGCAAATGTTACTTGGCAAGGTCGGCTACCAATCCGGGCAAGATCATCTCTGGTTCGCTGGCGACCTCATTAATCGCGGACCGTGCAATGCGGAAGTACTTGACCTGATCATGTCGGAACCAAACACCAAGTGTGTGTTAGGTAACCATGATCTTCATTTTCTTGCTATAGCTACGGGGCAGCAAACACTGAAACGCCAGGACACGATCGAGGATCTGCTCAATAGCCCCAGGCTTGATGAGTATATTGACTATCTGAGGCATCTTCCGATTCTGCATTATGACCGTGCTGAAAACCTTGCCCTGGTTCATGCTGGTATTCCCCCGAGAATGGACATCAACACCTGTCTGGCACTGGCAGGTGAAGTTGAAACCATCCTGCAATCGGAACAGTATCCCGAATTTCTTAAAGCAATGTACGGTAACGAACCAAGCATCTGGCATGATCAACTCGCTGGTAAGGACCGACTACGAGTGATTACGAACTACTTTACCCGGATGCGCTACTGTAGCCACGATGGCGAATTGGAACTTACCCACAAGGCGGACATCCAACCCGAAGGCTTCGCGCCATGGTTTACCTTTAAGCGTAGCGATCAATTGCTGGTTGCATTCGGCCACTGGGCTGCCTTAAACGGATACACCGGCGTCGACTTCGCAATCCCACTTGATACGGGATGCGTCTGGGGACGAGAACTCACGGCTATGTGTTTAGAAACTAAAACCTTTTTCGCAGTAGAGGCGGCATCGTGACGATGGATGTCTACCTGGTTGGGGGCGCTGTACGCGATACTCTAATGAATTTGACGGTCACAGAAAAAGACTACGTCGTCGTCGGTGCTACGGAACAGGAAATGCTGGACGCGGGCTACCGAACAGTGGGGAGGGATTTTCCTGTATTTCTGCACCCTGACACTCAAGAGGAATACGCCCTCGCCCGAACCGAGAGAAAAACCAGTCCGGGGCATACCGGTTTTGTGTGCCACGCCTCCCCTGAGGTTACCCTCGAGGAAGACCTGCTACGTCGCGACCTGACAATCAACGCCATCGCGAGATCTGGCGCAGGGGAGCTTATAGATCCACTGGGTGGCCAGGCAGACATCGCTGCTAAATCACTGCGACACGTCTCCGTTGCCTTTATGGAAGACCCCCTACGAGTTCTGCGCGTCGCCAGGTTCTATTCACGGTTCTACCACCTTGGCTTTACGGTTCACCCTGATACAACTGAATTGATCGTGAAGATGGTAAATGAAGGACAGATGGCAGAACTAACGGCGGAACGTATTCATGGCGAATTAGATAAGGCCCTGAACACCAAAGACCCTGCAATATTCTTCGATTATCTCCGCCTGGTGGGTGCACATGAATTTCTGTGGCCCGAGCTCACAAACCACGACATCGATAACCTTCGACAATTGTCATCGACAAATATCCCATCCCCGCAGATCGAAACGTGCTTTGCGGGTTTAACGATGAATCTGGATAGCAAACGGCTCACCGCTCTCTGTCAGCGCTTGAAGTGTTCAAACAACAGAACAGAGACCTCTGGTTTGGTCGCAAAGTTTCTCGCGCAATGGATATTGTTGAATGAACTTGACGCTGAAGAAATCATCTCGCTACTTCAGCAAACGGACGCCTTCAGAAAGCGAGCCCGGTTCGATGCTTTTAACGAAATTTGCGCCACTATCAGCCATGACAAAACCCTGGCCGCTAGCTGGGGTCATTTCCTCGATCTTGTCTCAAATGTCAGGGCAAGTGATATCGATACCGGGGAAACAGGCCCGGCGCTGGGCACAGCAATACGGGAAAAACAGACGAAACTCGTGGAAGCCGACATTTCAAACAATGAATGACAAACACGGCGCGATACCACGAAAGTCGCATTAATCGCCGCCCCATCCCCAGCCGCTATACTCTGGCTTATCAATAGCCTTTCCTACCACACGCGTGTTCAGGCGTTTTCTCTCGCTATCGCCCTGTAACCAATATCGGTACGAAACTCCGCCCCATCAAATGAAATTTGGTTCACCGCTGCGTAAGCCTTTTCATTGGCTTCAAGGGCGCTAGACCCTAGCGCAGTAACCCCTAATACTCTTCCCCCATTGGTAACAACTTCGCCGTCTTTCATCGTAGTTCCAGCATGGAAAACCTTGGCAACGTCAACGTCCCCGAGGCCGGAAATCACCTTGCTGCTTTCATAACTGCCCGGGTAACCACCCGATGCCATCACAACTGTTAAAGCAACACGAGAATCAAATGATATTTCAGTCTCATTCAGTCGCCCATCAATTGCCGCGACCATCAAGCTGACAAGTTCGGTCTGCAGGCGCGACATGATCGGCTGGGTTTCCGGATCGCCAAAACGGCAGTTGTACTCGATAACCCTGGGGCGGCCTTCTTTGTCGATCATCAACCCCGCGTAAAGGAAACCGGTATATGGGTGCCCTTCATCTTTCATTCCCTGAAGCGTAGGTCTAATCACTTGATCGACCGTTCTGCTAAATACTTCAGCCGTGACTACCGGTGCAGGAGAATAAGCCCCCATACCGCCAGTGTTCGGACCGGTATCACCATCGTAGGCGGCCTTGTGGTCCTGGGATGTTGCGAACGGCAAGAAATTTTCGCCATCGGCAATGATGATGAAGCTGGCCTCTTCTCCCTCTAGAAACTCTTCGATCACCACCCTGGATCCAGCGCCCGACAGAACGTTTCCGCTTAACATATCGGCTACCGTCGATTTCGCTTCGCTTATCGACTGAGCGATGACCACTCCCTTTCCTGCGGCAAGGCCATCTGCCTTGATAACAATGGGCGGTATCTGTGTATCGAGATATTCATCGGCGGCTTCTATTTCATCGAATGTCCGGTAATCTCCTGTTGGAATATCGTATTTTTTCAGGAAAGCCTTGGTAAAACTCTTGGATCCTTCCAGTTGCGCTGCAGACTTTGATGGCCCGAAGCATCTCAGTCCGGCTTCTGCGAACCTGTCGACACAACCGGCAACCAATGGGTCCTCAGGACCAACGACTGTCAGGTCAACTTTTTCGCTGTGCGCAAACTCAATCAATGCTTCAAAGTCCATCGGCGAAATGGACACATTTTGCAGCTTCTCTTCAATTTCAGTTCCTGCGTTGCCCGGAGCAACAAACACTTTTTCGACAGCACTCGATTGAGCGATTCGCCATGCGAGCGCATGCTCACGCCCACCGCCGCCAGTGACCAATACTTTCATAACGAGCCCCACATAATCTTTAACCCTGTTTTAAACCAGTGATAATTTAGTGCCTGAAATGTCTCATCCCGGTGAATATCATCGCCATACCTGCTTCATCAGCTGCATCGATAACCTCTTGGTCCCGCATGGAACCACCGGGCTGGATGACCGCGCTGATACCCACCTCTGCAGCCGCATCAATGCCATCCCTGAAAGGGAAGAACGCGTCACTCGCCATAACAGACCCCGCCACTTCCAGCCCCTCTTCTGCGGCTTTCAGGTTCGCTATCCTCGCGCTGATCACCCTGCTCATTTGTCCGGCCCCAACACCTATCGTGGCCTGATTCCTCGCATAAACAATGGCGTTGGACTTGACGTACTTGGCGACTTTCCAAGCAAACAACAGGTCCGAGCGTTCCGCGGCTGTTGGTGCTCTTTTACTAACAACCTGGGTTTCCTTTAATAGTTCCGCATCAGGACTTTGGACCAATAGCCCACCGACGACTCTTTTGTAATCTCTTGTATTACCCGAAAAACTATCACCCGCACCCTTGTCATCACTAACCTGCAGCACCCTGACATTTTTCTTTCGCTCGAACGCAACCATAGCTTCATCGCTGAAAGAAGGCGCAGCAATGACTTCTGAAAATTGCCGCTCGGTGATGGCTAGCGCAAGTTCAGCAGTGACTTCCCGGTTAAAAGCCAAGATTCCACCAAAAGCCGAGGTCGGGTCTGTCTTGAACGCCGACTCATACGCACACATCACGTCGGCTGCTTCCGCTACACCACAGGGATTAGCATGCTTCACTATCACACAGGCCGGTTCACTAAACGCCTGGACACACTGGAGCGCTGCATCAGTGTCTGCAACGTTGTTATAGGACAACTCTTTACCCTGCTGCTGAATTGCTATTGCAATGGAGCCTGCCGGCTTGTTGTCTTCAACATAGAATGCAGCAGACTGGTGTGGATTCTCACCGTATCTCATTGCTTGTTCTCGGGAAAACTGGAGCGTAAGTGTCCCTGGGTATTCGGCAATCTCTTTGGTTTGTGGATCCAGGCTTGAGAGGTGATTCGCGATTGCAGCATCATATCGAGCGACCAACTCGAAGGCTTTAACCGCTAACCTCAACCGGGTTTCAGCGCTCAGGCACCCATTCGATGTTTGCATCTCCCTGATTACATTTTCATAATCGTTGCGATCTACCACTACGGCAACATCATTGAAGTTTTTCGCCGCGGAGCGCAGCATCGCGGGCCCACCGATATCAATGTTCTCTACAATTTCTGCCAGGTCATCAGGGTCTTTGCGAACTGTTTCCTCAAAGGGATAGAGATTAACAATCAACAGATCGATTGCGGTTATGCCATGTTCCTCCATCACATCGCCATCAACAGACCGTCTGCCAAGCAATCCACCGTGAACCTTCGGATGCAGCGTCTTGACCCTGCCGTCCATCATTTCGGGGAATCCCGTATAGGTAGAAACCTCGCGAACTGCAAAGCCCGCTTCGGAAATTGCCTTGAAGGTTCCTCCTGTGGACAACATCTCTACCCCATAAGCATCGAGAGACGCGGCTATTGTTAAAAGATCTGTCTTGTCAGAAACAGACAACAGTGCGGTTCTAACGCGAACGTCAGTCATAGATTCTCCTAAGAGGATTTAATTCAGAGCAGATGGTACTTGCGTAACTTTTTACGGAGAGTTCCCCGATTAAGCCCAAGGATTTCTGCGCTCTGGCTTTGATTGTAATTGGTGAAAACGAGTACTGACCGCAGCAACGGCGCTTCAACTTCAGACATTACCATTTCGTAAAGACCCGAAACAGGTTCATCCCCCATCGTCTGCAAATACTCTTCCACACCTTCCTGAACAGATTTATTAATGGTCTTTTTCAATGCAGGAAAACCCTCTCGTCAGGCGGCCGTCTGTAACGTGCCAAGTTGATCAATCAATCCAAACTGCAGAGCGGCCGTATCGGCGCGGTTAAAGCGCTGCTTTAGCGCCTCCGAGCCCGCAATCTGGTCGAGTGTCCAGCCTACATGCTTTCGAGCTATTCGCAGGCCCAGATGCTGTCCATAAAACTCATGCAGAGCCTGCACATGACTGCTCAGCAATTCTCGGATTTCATCGAGGCTGGGGTCCGGCTTCATCGTACCGAGCTCAAGGTACTGATCAATCTGCGACGGTAACCAGGGCTTTCCCTGCGCTGCACGGCCTATCATTACAGCATCACAACCGGTGATATCGAGTACCTTTTTTGCCTGGTGGGGTGTCAGGATATCTCCATTCGCCACAACAGGTATAGAAACGCTTTCTTTCACGGCCGCAATGGCTTCATAGTTTACCGAACCGGTGAACCTGCAAGCTCGTGTACGACCGTGAACGGTAAGAAGAGAAATTCCTTCCGATTCGGCGATGGCTGCGATTGATCGGGCATTTATTTCATCGAGCGACCAACCGAGACGTATCTTGAGTGTTACAGGCACTTCGACTGAATCTATCACTGCAGCCAGAATATCAGCTACCAGCTTTTCATCCCGAAGGAGTGCCGACCCGGCAGCTTTGTTACAGACTTTCTTTGCGGGACAGCCCATATTGATATCAATGATCTGAGCACCCAGCTCAACATTGACAGCCGCCGCCCGGGCAATCTGGCCGGGGTCAGCTCCCGCCAGTTGCACCCATGACACGCCTGTTTCTAACGCATGATCCAGACGATGACGTGATTTACTGGTTTCCCATAATTGCTGGTTGCTCGTCACCATTTCAGAGACCGACCAGACACTCCCCAGTCGATGACAAAGGTCACGAAATGGTTTGTCAGTCACACCGGCCATGGGGGCAACAATCACCCGGCTGGCACTGGAGTATGGTCCAATCGACAACATTGCATTCAGGGAAGATATTAACGATGCGCAATGATAACAAACTTGTCTCTACACACTAAAGCCTAACGGTATATTTGTACCTGTCGATCAAAGGGGAACGACCTCCATCTGGTAACCAAGCGCATCATCTCCCGGGTCGATCATCTCCAGGGACAGGCGGACCTCTGTCTCCGCAGGCATCAATTTAAGCCCTCGCATTTCTCCACCAAGATATTCGCTCGCCTTGAATACCCGGCTTGCGACTACCTCGCCAAGCACATCATAGAATTCTAGCCTCAGACCAGGAAAAGTCTGCCTGAATGGCCCACTATTGAGTAAAAGGACATCTACCAGGAGCGCTTCTGGCTCATCTGGATGGGTGCGAATCACCAGTTCACGCGTTCTTAGCTCATCGTGGTTTTCATATTCCGGAACTTCGCAGCTCAGGTATCGACACACAAAAATGTAAGTCGGTCGATATTCAGTCATCTGTGCATAAATATGCATTCTAAAAAAGGAGACTTGACCTATCGCTATGGCAATCATCAGGGCAATCCCAGGCAGCCATTTCAGAGACCTCGCTGCGAAGACTCGACGTCTGTCCTGGAGAAGAAATTCATGATCATCATGCAAAGGAAACTCAAAGCCCGGGACAACAACGCTGTTTTCTCCTAACTCCCGGGCAGTGGAGGCCTCGCCGGTCTCTGGATACGCGAGATATTCTTCATAGTAGAGATCCGCAAAATACTCATATTCATCCTCATCCTCATCCTCCTCTTCAT
>JABGVY010000056.1 GCA_018645845.1 Gammaproteobacteria bacterium
TCGGAACTGAACAGCAGCTGCTGGAGGGTAGAGGATATCGGCATCGCAGAATCACTTCCTCACCACCAGCGCCGAACAGTCAATAAAAGGCCGAACGGCAACTCATCTGCCTACCGGTATTAGCGTGGCTTGTTACTGGCACCACTTGGGCGCAGAATCAGGAGAAATTGGACGAAAACAAACCAGGAGGCCCCGATGCCAAGACGCTCCGGCGGCAGAAAGTCTCGCGTTGCGATCAGAACAGCACCACTTGCCGATGAACTGAAGCCGGTGCGGCCGGGTGAAAGTGGTGGTCAGTATCGTCCGCTAACCAATAATGACACCAAAGCCATAGTGGAAAACTGCTTTCGTATCCTCGAAGAAGTGGGCTTTTCACAGGCCACTCCACATTGCATAGAAACCTGCACTGCACAGGGTGCAGAGCTGGGCAATGACGGTCGCCTGCGAATGTCCAGAGACGTTGTACAAAATGCCCTGGACGTTTCCCCCAATGAAGTCACGCTTTGCGCTCAGGATCCCGCACGGGATCTTTCCTTAAGTGGCTCCAAAGTGTATTTCTCCACCGCCGGTGCTGCGGTTATGGTGGTGGATGCTGTCACTGGAGAATATCGAGATTCAACGGCCCAGGATCTTTACGATATGGCTCGCATCACAGATACTTGTGAGCATATTCATATGTTCCAGCGCACCTGTGTGCCGCGCGATATCCTCGATAATTGCGCCATGGACATCAACACTACTTACAACGCCATCATGGGTACCAGCAAACATGTTGGAGCTTCCTGGACTGATGCACACCATCTGCAAGAAACCCTGAAATTACTTCATGTGGCTGCAGGCAGCGAGGCGACATGGCGGGAGCGGCCGTTCGTCAGTCAGTCCAACTGTTTCGTAGTGCCGCCCATGAAGTTCGCAGAAGAATCCTTGGAGTGCCTGCGGATTGCTGTGGAAGGTGGTATGCCGGTACTACTTCTGTCAGCAGGACAAGCAGGTGCAACGGCGCCCCCGTGTCTGGCAGGCACTGTCTCTCAGGCCTGGGCCGAGTGTCTGGGTGGTCTGGTTTATGTCAACGCGATCAAACCCGGCGCGCCTACGATCATTGGCACATGGCCTTTTGTATCAGACCTTCGTACCGGTGCGATGAGCGGCGGGTCGCCCGAACAAGGTATCTTGTCCGCCGCCTGTGCACAGATTGGCCAGTACTTATCCCTACCCATGGGAACAGGTTGCGGAATGTCTGATTCAAAGATACCCGATTTCCAGGCTGGCTCTGAGCACGGCTACAATGCCGCAGTCGCAGCCCTCTCCGGCGCTAACATCGTCTACGAGGCCGCTGGTATGTATGCCAGCCTGCTTGGAACCTGCCCAGAGAGTTTACTGCTCGACAATGACATACTCGGCGCCTGCTTGCGCATGGTAAAAGGCGTAACTGTGAATACAGAAACCCTGGCCTTTGACTCTCTCAAAGAAGTCTGCCTGAAAGGTCATGGACATTATCTTGGTACCGGGCAGACTCTGAGTGTGATGCAAACAGAATACATCTACCCGGAATTTTCTAATCGCCTGAGCCCTAACGACTGGAAAGATGCCGGCAGACCAGACCTATTGACGGGGGTAGTTGCACGTAAAGAGGAGATCCTTTCAGATCACGTGCCACGACATATCAGCGATGAAGTCGATGCAAAGATTCGCGCCCAGTTCCCCATATTCTTAAGTCGGGAAGCCATGGGCCGTGGTTAACCCAGGATCACGGGACAAGTGATGAAATCACATACGCAGGTGGTCATTATTGGCGGCGGCTCACTGGGCATCAGCCTGTTATACCATCTAACAAAAGAAGGCTGGACAGATCTGTTACTGGTTGAAAAAGGTGAATTGACCAGTGGTTCCACCTGGCATGCTGCCGGACTCTGTTCCAACTTTATCGGCAACATGACGGTTGCCAAAATTCACGACTATTCAATCCGCTTGTACAATGAAATTCTGCCGGAGGAAACCGGTGAGGAGTCCAGCTTTCACCAAACCGGGAGTATCCGCATAGGTTATAGTCGACTGGAAGAAGAGTGGTTCCGAAATCTCGACAGTCGCGCTAAAAACGTCCCCTGTGAATTTAACATCATCAGCCAGGCTGAAGCTCAAGATTTGCACCCGTGGGCTAACTTTGACAAAGCCCGAATCATCGTCAGCACTCCTAATGATGGTCATGTAGACCCAAGCTCAGTCGCCATGCCCCTGGCTCAACTGGCTCGTTCCAAAGGCGCTGACATCAGCCGATTCAACCGGGTCCTTGAGATTAACGCCCTGGCCAGTGGCGAATGGCAGGTAGTCACTGAAAAAGGAACGATAATCGCCGAACATGTGGTTAATGCCGCGGGTTGTTTCGCGCCCGATGTCAGTGCCTTACTGGGCATCAGCTTACCCATCGTTAATCTAGAGCACCAATATCTGATTACAGAAAACCATCCGTCGTTGGCGAATACCGCAACAGAGTTACCTGTACTGCGCGATTCGCACTGCAGCGCGTACCTGCGTCAGGAAGCCAATGGCCTGCTTATCGGGCCTTATGAGACTTATGGCAGTAAACCCTGGGCTCTGGATGGCATGGACTGGAGCTTCGATCGAGGATTGTTTCCGGGCGATTTGGAGCGGCTGATGCCTTTCTTAAACCGTTGTATGGCTTTGATGCCCATCTTCAGTGAAGTCGGAATAAAGACTGTGATTAATGGTCCTATTACCCACACACCAGACGACAATGTATTGGCTGGGCCTCAGGCAGGACTTCGAAATTTCTGGAATCTGTGCGGCTCTAGTATCGGTATCGCCCAGGGTGGACTGGGTAAGTACATGGCGCAGTGGATGGTGCACGGACAGACAGAGCTTAATATGGCAAGTCTGGACAGCCGCCGTTTTGGCGCCTGGGCCGACAGAGACTATTGCATTACCAAGGCCATTGAATCCTACGAGATCATGTATACGGCTGTCGGCGTCAATGACAATAGGCCTCATGCCCGCCTGAAACGCATCAGTCCTTTGCATGCCCTGCTGGCTGAAAAAGACGCTGTACATAACGCCGTTCAAGGCTACGAAAAACCGCAGTGGTTTAAGACCAACCTGATTCGCTCGGAACCTCCGACCTGGCAGCGCAGTCATGCGCACGCTGCGGTTGCAGATGAATGTGCAGCAGTACGAGACTCAGCCGGCATCATTGATATATCAGGGGCTGCTAAGTTTGAAATCAGCGGCCCAGATGCTGCGCCGTTTCTGGATAAGCTGTCGTCCAACAAGTTACCCGTTAAGGATGGTCGCATGGCCCTTACTCTGTTTCATGCGCCCAATGGCGGCATCATGACAGAGCAATCCATCACCCGTATCAATGAACAGCTTTTTTATCTTGTTGGGCCTATTGCCTCGGAAAACCGTGATTTGCATTGGATGCAACAACATAGCACCGACTTCAACGTTAAAATCAATAACTGCACTGATCATCTGGGCGGTGTATTACTCACGGGCCCAAATTCCAGAGCTATTTTACAACAACTGACCAACAGTGATCTCTCGGCCAAGGCTTTCCCCTGGCTCAGTTGCCAGAACGTTAAAATTGATAGTGCCGAAGTGCGAATGCTTCGGGTTTCCTATGCCGGAGAGCTGGGTTTTGAATTGCACATGCCCGGTTATCAACTGATCTCCCTCTACCAGTCACTGCAACGCGCCGGGGCCGACCATGGTCTCAGAGACTTTGGCGGTTACGCCTTCAATTCACTTCGAATGGAAAAGGCCTACCGTGCCTGGGGCAGTGAATTTACCGAAGAAATCAGTGGTGTCGAAGCCGGCATGGAACGCTTTATCGATACCAGCCGGGAATTTATTGGTGTGAGTAGTATCCGGAAGCGCCTTGCTCAGACAAGCAACATTCGCCTTGCCTATCTCGCCTTTGACGATGATGTTGCCTGCGATTGTTTTGGCAACGAAGCAATTTACTACCAGGGAGAACTGGTGGGCCTCACCACAAGCGGTGCTTATGGTCACCGGGTAGGCTATAGCCTGGCCTTTGCTTACATTAAACCAGAGCTGATAACACAGGGGCTCGGTCTCCAGATAATGACTACTGCTGGTATGCGCAGTGCCCATGTAGAATTAGATGCTGTCTATGACCCCACCAACGAAAAACTTCGAAGTTGAGTCAGCCAAACCTGATTAGCCGTCATAACCGGCTAATAAATCCAATGAGCTTAATCATGCACCTATTCTTATTTTCCCTAATTCTGATTGTTGCTGCTTGTAGCGAACAAGATTCAAATCAACAATTAGTTGCAGAGACGGTAAACGCTAATGATGCTGAAATTGAAAACGGTGCAATTGACTCAGCTGCCCTGGAGAATGCTCGACTGAACAACTGGTTCGATGAGCAATACGCCGAACAGCTTGATTTCAGCCCGCAGGCAAAGACACGCCTGGGTGATAAATCTGACTATGACATTCTGAATGACTACAGCGTTGCCGGCTTCGATGAACAGCTTCGGTGGCGCAGGCAGAGCGTCGCTGCCATGCAAGCAGAGTTCGATTACAATCTGCTTAACGAGGATGGAAAACTATCCTACGACATGTGGATCTATGCACTAGATCGCGCCAACGCGGGTATCCCCTACCGGCAACATAGCTATATTTTTGGGCGAGGCGGCCCACATGCATCGCTACCGAATTTCTTAATTAATTATCATCGCGTCGATGACGCATCAGATATAGAAGCATACTTGTCTCGATTAGGAGAGTTCGACCGAGTGTTTGGCGAGTTGCTGGACCGCGCTCGGTCTGCATCAAAGGCTGGTATCCGACAGCCAGTATTCGCCTATGACTTCGCCATTGCTGAAATAGAGAGGGTTACCTCTGGCGTGCCGTTTGATACCCATGGCCATTCCCCAAACTCACCCATCTGGACAGACATTCAAGCCAAGATTGAAGCGCTGGTTGAAACTGATTTGATCAGCA
>JABGVY010000418.1 GCA_018645845.1 Gammaproteobacteria bacterium
CTGAACACAGCATCATAGATATGCAGCACAGCCCCACCAGGATACCCAAAAACGTGATCAACGCCCTCGTCCTGGAGGGCCCGGATCAACATGTCCGCGCCAGATAACTTTTCCACGATATACCTCTGATTTTTCCGTAAATTTCGCCCCGAAAGGGGCCGGCATTCTCATGTATCCTGCATGCCTAGTCAAACCTGGCCAAACCGAGCCTGAAAAATGACTATTTTCATCGGTGCGAATAGTGCACAATCTTACAGTAATATTCTGGAAATATTGTTTTTCTGTGATGGTTTACATGAGAAAGTTAGAATCTACCGCAAGTTTGATGGGCCTGCTCGTTCTATTCTTTACATCAATCTCTCACGCCGAAGATGAGTACTACACCTGGATTGACGAGGATGGCGTCGTAAATTATTCCGAACGTAACCCGCAGGGTTTCGATGCTCGCTTTGTCACCCGAGGCCAGAGATTCGGATACCAGGCCGACGATCCGCCAGAGCAAAAACCACCAGCGCAGACCGCTACACCGGCAGTAGAAGAGGAGCGCGATATTGATGCTGAAATCGCCACCCAAAAAGCCCGTATAGATAAGGAAATCGCCGCGGCCAAGAAGTCCAACTGCAATATTGGGAAACTCAATCTCGCACAACTACAGAACTACAATCGCATCAAGGTTGAGGGCGACGATGGACAAATCAGAGTGCTCTCGGAAGAAGAAAAACAATCCAAGATTGATAAGGCAAAAACAACAATCAGTGAAAATTGTAACTAGGCTGATCTTTCAGGATGGGCCTGTCCGGGCACTTATTCCATCCAGATAAATCCGCCCATACGCCCTGTCACGCCATCCCTTCTATAAGAAAAAAATCTTGCCGAATCACAATAAGTGCACAGACCACCGCCGTAGACTTCAACGCCCAGGCTCTGAAGCTGCTCTTCTGCAATCGCATAAAGATCCATCGAGAACTTACTCTCGGTACTATCGGAATTCGCGGGATATTTAGTATCCTCTGAACGTTTAACAAACCCTCTGCCAGACGAAAAGCTGGCCCTGACATGCTCCCCCACTGTGTAATGGCAAGGCCCTATTGCCGGACCCATCCAGGCCAGCAGCGAACCCGAACCCAGCGCCATCACCGTCGACGACAAGACTCCATTAGCAAGACCTCTCCAGCCCGCGTGGGCAACCCCCACAATATCGCCCCCTCGAGAAGTAAACATAATGGGTAGACAATCAGCCACCATGATTGCCAGCACCTTCCCCTGCTCCCTCGTGATGCTGGCATCACCCCGCCGATCGGTTGCACCTACATCCGCGTTAATACAGATATCACTATGGGTTTGTTCCAGCCAGTACGGTTCACCGGGAACATCAATAGATGCCCTGTTTCGCGCCACCAAAACTGGGTCATCACCGACATGAGATCCGAGATTAAGACTGGCATAGGGCACATGACTGCAACCACCGCGGCGATCTGAAAAGAGCACCTTGATATTCAGGGGTGCCGGCCAATCCGGCTCCAGACTAGCCATCTGGCGATTCATCCATATAGAAGGTCCAGCAACTCAGCGAAGTCCTCAGGCGGCTTGACAGTCCATGACATTTTTTTGCCGGTTGCAGGATGCTGTAATGCCAGTTTTTTTGCATGCAGCGCCTGGCGTTTGAAATCCCGGAGCGTATCTGACAGCCATTCATCCCCGGATTTTGGTCGCCTGTAATGCCCGCCATAAGTCGGGTCACCAATCAATGGATTACCTAGAGATTGAAGATGAACCCTGATCTGGTGTGTTCGACCGGTATCCAGCTGACATTCAACAAGGGCATGCTCGTCAAACTGTTCCAGGACAAGATAATTAGTCCGCGCTTCTTTGCCGTCTCTGCGGATCGCCATTTTTTTCCGGTGAACAGGGTGTCGGCCAATCGCTCGATCGACACGACCCTGCCTCCTGGCGACGACACCGTAAACCAGAGCATCGTATATTCGCGACACAGTTCTTGCCTGAATTTCTTTGACGATATGGTTCTGCGTTTCCAGCGTCTTGGCGACGACCATCAAACCGCTGGTTTCCTTATCTAGCCTGTGAACAATGCCGGCCCGGGGAATCGAGGCAAGCCCTGGCTCATGATGAAGCAGTGCGTTTAGCAGGGTGCCACCGGGGTTTCCGGCCCCTGGATGCACTACCAGTCCGGGCGCCTTGTTGACGACTAGCAAGTGCTCATCTTCGAACACGACATCTAACGGTATGTCTTCTGCCCGGTCGTCGTTGTCTTCCTCAATAACGGTTACCTGCACTTTCTCCCCACCGACCAGACGATCCTTTGATTTGGCCGGCTTGCCATTGACGGTCAGATCACCTGCTTTGATCCATTGTTGCAGGCGAGCTCTCGAGTACTGAGGCAGCAATTCCGATACAGACTGATCAAGTCGCCGAAGAGTGTGAATTTTAGGAATCACTAACGTATGGTGTATTTGAAGGGGCACAAGCGCTACTAATTGGGCTTTGCGAAGAGGCTATGGTTTAATTAGCCGATTTTCAAGCACTCAGATCTTACTCATGCGCTATATTACTGTAATCCTAATCTCTCTTGCTCTCATAGCCGGTTGTTCTAAAGATAAGGCAGAGGACGATCTGGAAGCTACCGAACTGGCTTATTACACCTCTGCGCAGGACAGCCTAAGGGCCGGCAACTACGCAGGCGCCATCCAAAAGCTCCAGCTACTGGAATCCCGATTCCCCTTTGGCAGGTATGCAGAACAGGCTCAGCTTGAGATTATCTTTGCCTATTACAAAAGCGCGCAGCCTGAGGCCGCACGTTCCGCTGCAGATCGATTTATCAGATTGCATCCCATGCACCCCAATGTCGACTATGCGTACTACCTCAAGGGCATGGTGTCCTATGAACAGGATAAAAATTTTCTAGCCAGCTTCATACCCATGGACCCTTCTACTCGCGACCCAGGCGCAGCCAGAGAATCTTTTCAGGATTTCTCTCAACTAATCAATCGATTTCCGAACAGCGAGTATGCGCCCGACGCTCAAAAAAGAATGAAATACCTACGCAACCTGCTTGCTACAGCCGAAATACATGTAGCCCGCTATTACATCAAACGCGGCGCCTATGTCGCCGCGGCGAACCGGGGTCGTTATGTATTTGAAAATTTCCAGGGGGCCGTGGCGGTACCTGACGCGCTGGCAATAATGGTAGAGGCCTACCAATTGCTAAAAATGAACGATTTGGCAGAGGAAGCCCTGCTGGTACTTAATAGCAACTACCCTGACCATAAATCCCTGGACGATCAGGGAAACTTTAAAAAGAATAGAGGTATTCGAGCCAAGGGTCGTGGCTGGCTGAATGTGGTGACTTTCGGGCTGTTAGGCTAGCAGCGGGCCATGAGGCAGTTCGACCAGTCATTCTTGGAAGAACAACAAAATGCCCAACGAGCCACAATATTCAGGATTTATAATTACTATCGAGTATTAATCTCTTTCCTGTTCCTATTCCTGTTCCTGGACCCTAACCTTAATGATTTTGTTGGCAAGGTAGATCCGGGACTTTTCAAGATCACCATTGTCAGTTACCTCATTATTAACGTCGTGCTCGGCATCGCTACGCTGTTCACCAACGTTAACTTTCTGTCAAAACCGATGACTGCAATCTTTGTGATTATCGGCGACATCATCGCCCTAACACTACTGATGTCTGCCAGCGGTGGGGTCAGTTCCGGGCTAGGCAGCTTCCTTTTCTTTACCCTCGCTTTCGCTGGAGGCATGGTTTACGGCCGAGTATCGACCGTGCTACCCGCGATCGCTTTTATCCTGACAATCTATGGCGAATTCTATCTATTTTTTCTAAATGAAAATGATATCCAAAGTTTCTTCCAGGCCGGGCTGCTGGGAATCGTCTACTTTGTAACCAATATCCTGTTTCAAACCCTGTCTCGCCAACTAGAAAAACGACAGACTGAGGTTTTTACGCTGGAACAAATCAACCAGTTGGCGATCGGTGGTCTGCGAACAGGTGTTGTAGTGCTGACTAACCACAGTGAACCAAGGCTGATGAACCAGTCCGCAGAGAGCTTTCTTTCTATACCCAGTCAACCTGGATCTGGTTACAAACGTGTTCCCGATAACCTCCTTCGTGCTGTTACCCGCTGGCGGGATGATCCTTCCCTAGGCGAAGTTACCTTTAACGTGACTGCAACAGGCAAGGAGCTTGTGGCAACATTTTCGGAATTGCATACACCCTCGCCAGAAGCCGATACGCTCATCTTTCTTGAGGACAGCACCGAAGTGCAAAAGCAGGCACAACAGCTTAAGCTGGCTTCCCTCGGCCAACTTTCCGTCAGCATCGCGCACGAAATCCGAAATCCCCTCGGTGCCATTAGCCATGCAGCTCAGCTATTAGGGGAATCAAAAAACCTGGACAAAAGTGACGCTCGTCTGTGCGAAATCATTCAAAAACACAGTGTCAGAATGAATGGCGTTATCGAAAACGTACTGGAACTGTCGCGAAGAAAACCAGCAGAACCACAAATGATCGCGCTGGCCCCGTGGCTGTCGAACTTCGTGACGGAGCTCGAAACCAATTGGCAGGAAAAACCCCAGATCACAGTGCTGCTGAATCCCGACGATACCGTCATATCAGCAGACCCACTTCACCTATCACAGGTTATGGGGAACCTTTGCCAAAATGGCGTTAGATACAGCAAAAATGAAACTGGCGAACCGAAGCTGGTGATACGGGGTGGGAGGGAACCGCAAACACGCTTACCGTTCCTTGAAATTATTGATTACGGACATGGTGTTGATGAAGAATTAGTGTCCAACCTCTTCGAACCATTCTACACTACGGAAACGACCGGAACGGGCCTTGGCCTCTACTTGTCAAAAGAACTATGTGCCGCGAATAATGCTCGACTGAACTACGAACGAGCAGACACGGGCGGAAGTTCGTTCAAAATAACTTTCACGGAACCATAAAAACCCATGCCAAAGAAGAACGCACTTATTGTCGATGACGAACCCGACATCCGTGAGCTTCTGGAGATCACACTGGGTCGTATGGGCATCGAAACATTAAGCGCAAAAGATATCACCTCTGCCAAGACGCTATTGAAAAATAATGAATTCGACTTCTGTATGACAGACATGCATCTGCCGGACGGTAACGGCATTGAGTTCGTCCATTACATTAGCAGCAACTATCCCCAGGTACCCGTTGCAATGATTACCGCACACGGCAGCGTCGATTCCGCGGTTGAAGCATTGAAGGCAGGTGCATTTGATTTCGTTTCCAAGCCTGTCAACCTCGAACTCTTACGTAGTCTTGTCGACACAGCGCTTAACCTGAAGCCCCTGAACACCAAAAACGCCATCGTTTCACCCAGCATTCTGGGCGAAACAACAGCAATGATCGCGCTGCGCAAGCAGATATCAATACTCGCGAGAAGTCAGGCTCCTATCTATATCAGTGGCGAATCGGGCAGCGGTAAAGAGCTGGTGGCAAGATCGATTCACGAAAATGGTCCACGTGCCGGAGGGCCATTCATCCCCGTTAATTGCGGCGCAATTCCCAGCGAGCTAATGGAAAGCGAGTTTTTTGGTCACACCAAAGGAAGCTTTACAGGCGCGGTTGCGGACAAGGAAGGCCTCTTCCAGGCGGCCAATGGAGGAACACTTTTCCTGGATGAAGTAGCTGACCTTCCGCTGCCAATGCAGGTGAAGCTACTCCGCGGTATTCAGGAGAAGGCGATCAGGCCGATTGGTTCGCAGCAGGAAGTAAGCGTTCATGTGCGAATTCTGAGTGCAACCCACAAGGACCTGACAACCGAGGTTGAGCGAGGGACCTTCCGACAAGATCTTTTTTACCGTATTAACGTCATAGAGCTACGCGTACCAAGCCTTCGGGAGCGCGCTCTGGACATTCCTATTCTTGCCGAGGATTTACTCAGCAGGGTTGCAGAAGACTACCAGGTTCCGAAACCCAGGCTCAGCAGCGAGGCACTCAGCGAACTCACCAAGTATCCTTTCCCTGGGAATGTTCGAGAGCTTGCGAATATCCTGGAAAGAGCCATCACGCTGTGTGAGAACGATATCATCACGCCCGACAACCTGCAGTTGACCCTTACTTCTCCGCCTGACGAGCAATTCACCCAACCAGTATACGACGGCGAGGAAGACGCACAGGAGCCGGGAGGGGCGATCGATAAAACACCTGGATCAGTGCTACCGAAAGATGAGGAGTCGCTGGATTCCTATCTGGAGAATATTGAAAAGAGCGTCATCGTTGATGCGCTTGAAACAACTCGGTGGAATAAAACAGCAGCGGCCAAGAAACTGGGTATTACCTTTCGCGCATTGCGCTACAAGCTAAAAAAGCTGGGGCTGGACTAGACTCACCTGTTGACTGGTTAAACGCTCGCACATCTGGACGAGAAGTCCTGCATTAATCTTACCGCTCCCGCTCTAATCTGATCCCAGATAGCATTATTAGTAACGGGACACTGTTATGCGCGGCCTTGCTTCTGGTTATTCCAACTTCGAGATGATCACTGTTCTGGGGATTGCCCTGACGTTGATAGCAATCGCGGTTCCGCCCGTTAACGCCGTGCTCATTCGCAGCAAAACCACAGCTTCAATCAATCGACTGGTCGCCGCCGTCAACTTTACCCGCCACACAGCGGTGCAATACCACACGGTCGCGACACTATGCGCGACAAAGACTAACGGGAAATGTGGCGCGTCCTGGGCAGGTGAACTGTCGGTGTTCCTCGACAGGAACAGAAACGCAAGGCATGAACCTGAAGAAAAGCTCATCGCTCGTATATCAAACAATAACTCTGATAACTCCGTTACCTGGCGTGCATTCCAGAATAAACAGTACCTACAAATGACACCGATGGGATATACGAAATTTCAGAACGGGAATTTTGTCGTCTGCCCCGCCAATGCCAACCCGAAATATGCACGCCAGATCGTGATCAATGTACAGGGCAGGATCAGGCAAAACCGTTCCGTGGATAAGGTTGGACATCCCATCGACCGCAAAGGCCGGCAACTTAGGTGTTAGAATTCAACTTCAAGGTTTGGGTCAAGTTCTTTTATCGCCATCGCCAATCTTGCATGCCCAAGCTCAAAGTACTCCATTTCTACTTTCATCCCAACGGACAGAAGTTCGAGTGAACCAGCCGAGGTTCCATATAACGAAATGTCCGTTGTATTTTCGCCAAAAGCGGGGCTGATTTGATAGTCATAACCGCTGACCTGGATCGTTCTGGTCACATAGTTCAGCTCAACAATAACGCCATTTTCAAACCTTCTATGCGCCTGGCCATCCACGCCTTGCAGCATTTCATCGAAGGTCTCTGCTAACACAACTAACGGCATCATCAAGACAAGCAACATCAGTAACTTTTTCACCCTATTTCTCCTAATCTACAGTTTCCAGGCGCTTCCATGACAACCGGCCCGTGTTTCCGCTTGTGGACGTGTTGGTTGAAATAATGTGCAGCTCCCGGCCATACTGCGTCACTCGTTTATTATCGATGAACGTCGAGTCTGTGGGCGGGGCAGGGTCCTCAAGGATGATGCCCGCAGCAGTCTGAACGCCGCCTATATCGTCGCCACCATCGAAGAGACCATCGTCGTTCAAGTCAAACACCGTTCGATTAAAGCAAATCGAACCACCGGTAGCCGGACAGAACGACAAGACCGCACCACCCGCCAGGCCAACACAACTCCCAGTCTCCCTTGGGAAGATAGAGTTCACGAACGCGATGCCACCACGCAACTGTACGTTTCTTACAGCTCTCTCACCAGGAAGCTCGGCGGCAGAACCGGGCACAGCCCCCGCCGGGGGAGAATCAAGATCGTTATACCAACCTTTTTGAGCACCAGCGACAGTATAGTCAACATCATTATCTGAGAGGGTTCTTAACTTGCCCAA
>JABGVY010000337.1 GCA_018645845.1 Gammaproteobacteria bacterium
CGACTTCGTTGCAACCTGGCTTTCCGGCTACTGGGTTTTTTCTGACAAAGACGCCTACATGAAGGGCCACCTGGTGCATCACAAGGATTGTGGAACGGTTGACGATCCGGACCTGAAAAACTTTGACGCCTATCCTGTCTCAATCACCAGTTTCAAAAGAAAGGTACTAAGAGACATCACCGGGAAGATTGGCTGGCGACGAATCGTCTCAATTGGTCGATCACTCTACCGTTTCAATGAGTTGAAACCCGGTGTGAAAAAAATGTTGGCTGGCGGCATCATCTGCAATCTGGCGCTTTTACTGGCGCTGTCAGTCGCCGGATTTGCGTGGTTGTACGCGTTGTGGGTGATCGCGTTTATGACCAGCCACATGCTGATCACCCGCATTCGGCAGATCGCAGAACATGCCGCGGTGCCCGATCATTTTGATCCTGATAACCGGCTGAACACCAGAACCATATACATTAGCTGGCTAGAAGCTTTGCTAGTGGCGCCCCACGGCCTTAACTTCCATCTTGAGCACCACCTAATGGCATCTGTGCCGATCTACAGGCTTCGAGAGTTACACCAACTATTGCTGGATAAGGGTTACTACGAGGGGATTGAATTCCCTCAAGGTTATCTGGGTCTATTACGGCGGGTCACCTACGCAACGTAGGAAGCGGGTTCTATATCTGATCTGTTTCAGAGGAATCTTGCAGGGCCGGTGCATCGGGAGCCTTTCCCTGTTCTGCGTTGATCCGCTCGAAGATTTCTTCGCGGTGCACCGCGACTTCCTTCGGAGCATCTACCCCTATCCTGACCTGACTACCTTTCACTCCCAAAACCGTGATCGATATGTCATTGCCTATCATTAACGTCTCACCAACTCGTCGGGTTAATATAAGCATGATATTGCTCCTTTAGTAATGCCTGCGCATCCACAGGGCACAAGCACTCCAGGTGGTTTCAGGTCAGTTAACCTCTTCTGACAACTCGAAAGCGGAATGCAGCGCTCTTGCTGCCAGTTCCAAATACTTCTCTGCAAGCACCACTGAGATTTTAATTTCAGAAGTCGAAATCATTTGAATATTAATTGATTCGTCGGCCAACACTTTAAACATCCTGCTGGCCACACCGGCATGAGAACGCATTCCAACACCAACCAGTGACAACTTGGCGATTTTATTGTCGCCTGACACCTCTCTAGCATCAATGTTTTTCGCGATATTTTCCAGAATCTGTTTCGCCTGGTTATAGTCATCTCGTTGTACGGTAAAAGTGAAGTCTGTGCTCATGTCCGCAGCCACGTTCTGCACTATCATATCTACTTCAATGTTCGCATCGCTGATTGGGCCCAGAATGGCCGAAGCAATACCGGGTACGTCCTTGACACCCAATATCGTTAACTTTGCCTCGTCACGGGTAAAGGCTATCCCTGAAATGATTGGCTGCTCCATTGAATCGTCCTCTTTCGTGATCAAGGTGCCAGGGTTTTCTTCAAAGCTAGACAACACTCGAAGCGGTACCTGGTACTTACTGGCAAACTCTACGGCCCTGGTGTGCAGAACCCGACTACCTAAACTGGCCAGCTCCAGCATTTCCTCAAACGTCATCCTCTCAAGGCAACGAGCACCTTCAACAACTCTAGGGTCAGTCGTAAAGACGCCTTCTACATCGGTATATATCTGACACTCATCAGCTTTCAGTACTGCGGCGAGCGCAACGGCCGTTGTATCCGAGCCGCCACGGCCCAGGGTTGTTATGTGACCTTTTTGATCGGACCCCTGGAATCCCGCGACTACCGGAACGACGCCATCTGAGATCTTTGCCTGAAGTACAGCTGCGTCTATTTCCAGGACCCTCGCTTTACCGTGCTCGCTGTCAGTCAGGATACTGGCCTGCCAGCCTAAAACTGACTCCGCTTTAACACCATGTTTCAACAGGGTCATTGCCAACAGCGCTATCGTTGTCTGCTCTCCGGTGGACAGCAAAACATCCAGCTCCCGTCGAGCATCCAAACCATCGTAATTGACCTCATCGGCTAACGATACCAGTCGATCGGTTTCATCACCCATTGCTGAAACGACGACCACCACATCATGTCCCGCATCCCGCGTACGAATGATGCGCGCAGCAATCCTTTCGATTCGCTCAATCGATGCAACGGAAGTTCCACCAAATTTTTGGACAAACAACGACATGCGGCCTTACCCGTTTTGAAAGGGCGCCTATTTAATAGAAATTTGAGGGAAAAAACTACACAAGATTTCGGGCAAATTGCTCAACACTTGCCAAAGCTGCCGGTAGTGAATCCGGGTCAGAGCCGCCAGCACGCGCCATATCAGGGCGCCCTCCACCTTTACCACCCACCTGCGAGGCTACGTGGTTCACCAGGTCTCCGGCGTGAAATCGGTCTGTCAGGTCCTTGGTTACCCCAACAATCAGGCCAACTTTCCCCTCACTGACAGTACCCAGCACAATGATGCCACTGCCGATCTTGTTTTTTAACTGGTCAAGCACATCCGGCAATGATTTTGGATCGGCTCCATCCAACTGACTGACGACAAGCTTTACCCCGCCCAGGTCAATGGCAGATTCAGCAATATCTGGACCTACACCACCCGTCGCCAACTTTCGGTTCAGATCCGCAATCGTTTTTTCCAGCTTCTTATTCTGGTCAATCAACGCACGCAACTTATCCGCCAGGTTGTGGTTGTCCGCTCGCACCAGACTACCTGCTTGCGATAACAGGTCTTCATTGCTTTCAACCTGTGCCAGCGCGGCCGAGCCGGTAATTGCTTCGATTCTTCTAACCCCGGAGGCGACTCCCTGCTCAGATACAATCCTGAAAATACCGATATCCCCTGTACGGGCGGCATGAGTTCCACCGCAAAGTTCCACTGAGAACCCATCACCCATTGACAACACGCGAACCTCTGCACTGTACTTTTCGCCAAAAAGTGCCATAGCACCCTTGTTACGGGCCGATTCCAGGTCCATTACTGCCGTTTCAATAGCACTGTTAGCCCGAATTTCGGTATTAACCAGTCGTTCAATGTCTCGCAGTTGTTCTCTGGATACGGGTTCAAAATGGGAGAAATCGAACCGGAGGCGCTCTGCATTGACCAGCGAGCCGCGTTGGTTCACATGTTCACCAAGAATCTTACGCAGGGCTGCATGCATTAAATGAGTCGCAGAGTGATTTAAACGGGTCGCATCTCTTACTGGTTGGTTGACAACCGATTGAACCTTGTCCCCCACGGCCAGACTTCCGTTAACCGACTGTCCCTGGTGCAGGAAGGCATCACCGCTTTTGACCGTATCGGTGACGTTCAAAACCACGCCATCCGCAATCAGTTGACCGATATCGCCAGCCTGCCCACCGGATTCAGCGTAGAAGGGTGTTCTATCCAGAACAACCAGGGCTTGCTGTTCTGCATCGGCCTGATCAACCTGAGCACCGTCAACAATAATACCGATAATCGTAGACTCATCTTCCAATGAATCGTATCCAACGAACTCGGTAACATCGCTGAGCTGTAAATCACCGGTATCAGCAGAGCCAAACTGACTCGCTGCACGCGCCCTTTCCCGCTGAGCTTCCATTTCACGATCAAAGCCGGCCATATCCAGCGTCAGGTTTCGTTCCCTGGCAATATCAGCAGTTAAGTCGGTTGGAAATCCATAGGTGTCGTAGAGCTTGAACACCACTTCACCCGGAATTTCCTTTTCATCAAGCTGCGAAATCGCGTCAGAAAGAATCCGCATGCCCTGATCAAGGGTCAGCTCAAACTGCTGCTCTTCTTTAAGGAGCACTTTTTCAACCTGACTGGCGGTATGAGCAATCAAGGGGTAGGCATCGCCCATCTGAGAAACGACTTCCCCGACAATTTGGTGAAAGAATGGGCCACTGGATTGCAGCTTGTGACCGTGCCTGAGCGCCCGGCGAATAATCCTGCGAATAACATAGCCCCTTCCCTCATTGGAAGGCACGACGCCATCAGCGATCAAGAACACTGCGGCTCGAATGTGGTCTGCAATGACTTTTAACGAAGGGTTTTCCAGATCAGTCGTCTGAAGAAGCTGTGCAGCTTTGTTAATCAGCGTCTGGAACAGGTCAATTTCATAGTTGTTATGTACACCTTGCAATACCGCTGCCAGTCGCTCCAGGCCCATACCAGTATCAACACACTGTTTTGGCAGCGGTGTTAAAGTGCCGTCCGCAGACCTGTCGTACTGCGTAAACACCAGGTTCCAGATCTCGATGTATCTGTCCAGTTCACCATCTTCCGACCCGGGCGGGCCGCCAGGCACTTCTGGCCCGTGGTCGTAGAATATTTCCGAAGATGGACCGCAGGGTCCCGTATCACCCATGGTCCAGAAGTTATCATCGTCGCCGAGCCGCGTAATACGCTGAGGATCAAAACCAACTTTCTCTATCCAGATTTGCTCTGCCTCATCGTCACTATCGTGAACGGTGACCCAAAGCTTGTCCGCGGGCAGGCCAACGACTTCGGTCAGGAACTCCCACGCAAAGACAATGGCATCTTCCTTAAAGTAGTCGCCAAAACTAAAGTTACCTAACATTTCAAAGAACGTATGGTGCCGCGCTGTATAACCGACGTTATCAAGATCGTTGTGCTTGCCACCCGCCCTTACGCAACGCTGGCAAGTTACTGCCCTGGTATAGCCGCGGTCTTCACGGAAGGCGAAACAATCCTTGAATTGAACCATGCCTGCATTGGTAAACAGCAGGGTTGGATCATTACCGGGCACCAGGGACGACGACTCAACGATCGTATGGCCTTTACCCTCGAAGAAATTCAAAAATGCACTGCGGAGCTCACGGCTATCCATATCTAATAAACCATTTCACGTCTGACAAAAAAGAATCCAGCGAACCAATATTCAGCAACGAGCTCGGCAGATAAAAAACAAGAGGAGTAAGATACAGAAATTAAGCCAAGGGAGCTATAGAAAGCGTCAACTTGGTTCACGCCGGCGCCGTGCGAGCCGCTAATAACTCGTGTTAGAGCCTAATATAGGCCGGAGATATGGTCGTAGGAAAAGCCGCGCTGCTGCATAAATCGAGATATTCGCGCCCTGACTTTCATATCCAGAACTTTCATATCTACAGCTTCTATATCCACAGCTTCTATATCCACAGCTTCTATATCCAGAGCTTCTGTATCCACCGCTTTGGTATCCAGAGCTTTGCCAAGCTCGTCTCCGAACTTCTTGAACGCAACTGACCGGGCCAGCGCCGCGAAATCAATGCCGCATTCTTCAAAGGCTATTGATATAAGTTCATCACCAACCTGCTTGGCGCGCAGCTCCATTTTAATCTTCACCGGACCCTGCCCCCTATTGGTTCTTGCGCGTATAAATGCTTCAGCAAGCCTGCTGTCACTCTGCAAGCCTTCATCGGTCAATTTCCTGATTTCCTGTTCAAAGAGCTCAGGGTTATCTCCAAAACGGCGAGTTAGTTTCACCAACAACTCATAGCGAGAATGCTCTCTCCGTGCCAACAAATC
>JABGVY010000055.1 GCA_018645845.1 Gammaproteobacteria bacterium
GTTGGAGCATCTATCTACAGTCATATTACGACCATAAGTGACTTCTTCCATGTTTGCCTCACACTTCGGACATTCCATAACGGCACTACCTTCTTTAGCTATAGATCTATTGTTCTATATTGGGGTTAAGGGCCCTTAATGGGCCGGTTTCGCAGAGTATACTGAAGGTCTATCTAAGATGCATGCTGATTATGACCACCGGTAGCGGGGGTGCATTAAAGCCAGCAAGACACCGCGCTGAAGGAGTAAGTCAATCCTTGGGCCGTCTGCCAAGAGTCGCAACTTTTCGCGGCTACAGTCATTAACCTACTGCGATGCTTGCGTCTGAACTCGCGATGGCTACTGTATAAATTCTAGAATATATATGAGATATATCCTGTAAAATATTGATTTATATAACTTATCGAGGTTGATAATAGCATGCTCGCAGACTAAAGCTACCTGAGTATCCTTGAGAGTTACGATACCGCGTTAATAATATTGATCATCGCCTCCCGATCAATCGGTTTGGGAAGAAAACCATCTGCACCTGCGCGATACGAATTACTGACGTCCTCGGACTGGACATTCGCGGAAATGACAATGATCCGCGGTTGAATAATGTCGCCATTGGAGCGTATTTTTCGCATCGCTTCATAACCATCCATCCCAGGCATTTGAAGATCCATGAATATCAAATCATAGGACGATAAACTGACGACCTTGACGGCCTCCAGGCCATTTACAGCGACATCTACATCTGCGGTGAACCCTATCTGGGCCAGGATCTTAACGACCAGCAGCCGGTTCGCGGGGTTGTCTTCGACGATTAAGATCTTCAATTTCTTTTTCGTCGTGATTTTCGCCAGATCGCCCGGTTTGGTTCGCTGATCTGTTACTGCTCGCAGAGGAAGGGATAAAACGAACTGCGTCCCTACGCCGAACACGCTGCTCACGCTTAAATCACCCGACATCAAACGACTCAATTTTCTCGCAATACTTAAACCCAGACCGGTTCCTTCATAGCGCCGGGACAATGAAGAATCCACCTGCAGAAATGGGTCAAAAATCTTTTCAAATTCCGTTTCGGGAATTCCTATTCCAGTATCTGTGACTGAAAACAACACATTTTCCGACTCTGTGGTGACGTTGACCGTTATTACACCTTCCAAAGTAAACTTTAATGCATTGCCAATCAGATTGACCAGAACTTGCCGAATCCTTGCTTCATCTCCGAGGATCCATTCCGGAGTTGAAGGGTCAAAATTAGCAATCACAGGAATTTTGCTTTTTGTATTGGCTGATTCACAGACTCGAATAGACGTTTCAACGAGTTGCTGCAAGTTCAGATTGCCCTCTGCAAAGCTCAATTCATTGGCTTCGATTTTTGAAAAATCAAGAATGTCCGTAATCAAATTTAACAAATGATGACTAGAGTCCCAGATGATCTCCGTAAACTCATGCTGTTCAGGATTCAAAGAAGTGTTTCGCATTAAATCCGACAAGCCTATGATCGCGTTAAGTGGCGTTCGGATCTCATGACTCATCGTTGCCAGAAATGCGCTTTTAGCCCGATTTGAAGAATCAGCTGATTCTTTGGCTTGGATCAACTCTGCCGCTTGAGCCGCCAGCTCGTTTTGCATGATTTTCAATTGACGAACGGTCGCATGCAGTTCTTCTTCCCGCCTCGCATCTGATATTTTTGTAGCTGCCATTGAGGCAATCGTCACAAGAATTTCTTCATGCTTTTCGGTGTAAAAACCAACGTTTGAATTCTCTGAATCAATGACGCCAAGGCACTCGCCATTAAGCACAATAGGCACGGCCATTTCGGAAAGCCTGAATTCGTCGTCGAGAATGTACCTTGGATCAAGACGAGTATCCCGAATACGCTCCGGCTTTAAATTCTTGGCGACTGACCCAACAACTCCTTTTCCCAGGGGTATCGTAATGGGGTCAACAATCACACGTCCTTCCGGGCTCTTGGGCCCATACGCAGCCACCTGGGCTAGCTCACCGCTGGTGCGATCAATCAAATAGATTACGCAATCATCGAACCCAATACCTGCGATGGCGCGATCGGCGATAAGCCAAAAAATATCGTCAAGTGTTGATCTTTGAAGGAGGTCGACCGCAAAAGTACTTATCAGCTTTAGATAGTCTTCTGAAGATAAACCTTCAGGCTTGCCCATTTTCCGTTTCTCTCCCGATCTTTATTTGAGTGTGTCGTCTGCGGCAGTATTGCGTAGTCAGCCAGCGTCTCGCGTCGCTAACTGATTCACGGAGCCCACATTACCACTCCCAACCACTCCAATGCGAAAAACGCTCCTCTGATTCAACCCGTTTGGCAAACCCTGGTCTCGATTCAAACGCCGTTGTTCCTTCAACTTAACTGTGTCGTTTTTCTATATTGAAAGGCATTCATATTTTAAGCTACTCACTCCTGAATTGGCGATTTGAATAACCTGGTTCGGGCTTAGCGATCTGGACGAAACTTCGACATTCACATCACGCCGCTTCTAAGGGTACGAGTAAGACTCAGGATAAAAACGGAAATGGTATTGAAAATGGAAAATCAGGAATTCAGTCATATCGAGCCATCGCTTGGAGCCTGGTAGCCTGCGGTCAAGTATGAATCGCGGAGTTTCAGCGCTGACCGGGAACACCCAGGCCTGGTAGATGCCGTCAACTCTTTACCTGACTGCGCGGTTACAGAAGGTCATGGAGCAGTGGCGGTTATCGTACGACAGATGACGACCACTAGGTGCCCGTAGCAGGTAAATTTCCCTCCGTGCTCTCATTTTGATTAAATCGGGGACAACCATCGCACCAGAATACATTTCTGGGCGTGAGAACATGCAGGAGTTGGAGGTTATAAAATGGCAAGACCAAGCACGTACTTTGACACCCTCCCGCCGGAGGCAATTTCTGACGAATTGACACCGCTTGTTCAGGAACTGGGGCTGACAGAAAATTGTCGACAACTCGCTATGGAAGGATGGACAGTTGTAGAGAACGCTGCCGATGAACAATTTAACAACCAACTGCGAGAGCAGATTCTGCAAGATGCCAAAGAGGGCGGCGCAAGAATGTTATTGGCGAGAGATCCAGTATATGCGCAAGCCGTTCTCAACCCAAAGCTGATGGCCTTGGCCGAGTTCTCCGTGGGACGCGGACATCTAATCAGTCAGGTTGCCGCTAGCGTGCGAAGAAAAGACGAGCCTATGTTGGGTTTGCACGCAGATCATAACTGGTTACCGGCACCATTTCCGGAACACAACATGTTACTCACGGCTTGTTGGGCTTGTGATGAATACACGAAGGAAAACGGCGCGACACAGGTGATTCCTGGCAGCGCAAATCTGCGGCGTCATCCCGATGCTGATGAAGTTGAAACTATGGCAGGTGCGGTACCAATCGAGTGCAGCGCCGGTTCAATCGCGGTTTGGGACGGTAACATTTGGCATTCAAGTGGCGAGCGCACCGCCGAAGGTGAACGGGTGGTCTGTCACATTACTTACACGCGACTCATGATGCGCCAGGTTGAAGACTATAGAGAACACGACGAGCGACTGATTGAACAACATGGCGCTCCTATGGCTGGATTGCTGGGACACAACGATGGCTTGTTCAGTAACAATGGATTTGACTATTCCAAAATTGTCGAAACATTTAATAATGCGAAACGTTGAGGCTATGCGCGAAAGGCTAGATGAGATCAGGCCTCGTAAAGCACACTTCCTGAGGACCAAAGAGCATGTTGATTGCTGACATACATTCAAATGTGAATCAGGGTGCCATGGTGATCCATCAGAGGAACGGACTGCAGCACTGATCCGATCAATGCCTTTTTAGCCATAATGGCGAATGACTTCGCCGCCCCGATCCCCGGTAAGCTCATCGTCTCGCAAGATGACCGTGCCATTGCAGATGGTAGCCATATACCCCTGTCCCTGTTGGATGAACCGCGGTGATTCAAAGGGGAAGTCGTGCACAATGCGCGGCATCTTTTCACCTAGTCGGTCCATGTCTATGACATTGATATCTGCTCGCATGCCTTCCTGGAGCAGGCCGCGATCACTCAAACCCAAAATTCTGGCTGGTGCTGCTGTCAGCTTATGGATGGCCTCAGGTAACGAAAACAGCTGTGCTCTTTTGTGCCAGTGCGTCAGGACAAAGGTAGACCATCCTGAATCCATGACTTGGCCGACATGCGCGCCTGCGTCTCCCAGACCCGGTAAACAGTGATCGCTCGAAAAGAGATTTGCCAGTGCTTTGAGGTTTTTATTGAAAAATTGCATGGTGAAAAGACCAAGGCCATCAGTCTCTCGGGCAAGCCTCAGGTAGGTTTGTGCTGGATGTTCTCCTGCCTCCTCCGCCATCGCACTGAGGCTTGTTGAACCCAGGTAATCGGGTTGCGATTCGGTACCCATCCAGAATAGCTCTTCCGGTGGTAGGCCAGGTTTTTCAGAAGCCTCGGTGACCAGCTTTTCACAAAACGTAATATCGTTAATCGCGACAAGTCTTGCTGCAAGATCCATGTCTGCCAGTTGGTGCCATGCGTCTGATTTCCATGGGAAACCGCACTGTAGGCCGGTGATAAAGCCTGTACCTCTGGGAACAGAAATCGCACTAACATCAAGGCCATCAGCATTCAGTTCTTCGAGCAAATTTTTAACGCGCTGCCCAGAGGAATCTTTTGCGCCGGCGGTGATGCTAAACAAAATTCTTCCGTTTGCTGCTTTGGCCTCTTTGCGCAACAATTCTGCTTCACCTTCAAAATTACCACCAAGGTTTAGCACGTTCTGCATGAGCCCACCGGCAGCACCAACTTCAGCTGCGATGGCTTCTACTTCTTCATGAAGGGCGTGGGTTCCAGGTACGTGACGGCCGTCTGGCATGTAATGACCTAGAAATCGATTCGTTGAGAATCCAGCCGCACCAGCCCGAATCGAGTCACCTACAATTTTGACGATTTGTGCTTGTTCATCCTCTGTCGGCTGTTCGGTGATCGAGCGATCACCCATAACGTAGTAACGTACGGCGCAATGGCCGACCAAACCAGCGACATTAATAGCGGGGTTCATTTCCTCGATGGCATCAAGATAGCCGCCGTAATCTTCCCAGGACCAGGGAAGGCCTTCGCGTATTGCCTCACGCGGAATATCTTCGACAGTTTCCATCATGGCTGCCAACAGATCTTTATCTTCGGGTTTACAAGGCGCGAATGTAACACCACAGTTTCCCATCAACGCCGTTGTCACTCCATGCCAGCTAATGGGCGTTAGGCTTGGGTCCCAACCTATTTGCGCATCAAGGTGGGTATGTAGATCAACAAAGCCGGGCGTCACGACATGGCCTTTTGCGTCGATTTCTTCCAGAGCAGCGTCATTCAGGTCGCCAATTTTTGCGATAATACCCGCGCTAATAGCGATATCTGCCGTTACTGGCTGTGCTCCACTGCCGTCAACAATCGTTCCGTTTCTGATAATCAGGTCATACATAAATAGATTCTCTGTGGTCTGTGATTAAGTGGGCTATGGGGCCGATTATGCTAGGAATAACAAGAGATTGTCGAGGCTTTGTGATTGTGCATAAATGTCGTGTCTAAATTTTGTTGTCAAGGGAGAGATAAATGAAGCGTCTAAACCGGATGTTGATATGCAATCGTGGCGAAATCGCGATACGAATCGCTGAAGCTGCAGCGTCTCTGGGAATGGAGACTGTGTCTATTTACGCTGCCATTGACCGGACCTCCAGACATACTAGTGTGACGACAAAAAGCGTGCAGATTGCCGCTGTTGACGGCGTTGCGGCTTATTTAGACATAGAGGCTGTGCTGGATGTGGCGAAAACAGAAGCCTGCGATTGTGTGCATCCTGGGTACGGCTTTCTTGCTGAAAATGCACTGTTTGCAGAACGTTGCCAGGAGGAAGGTATCGTTTTCGTTGGACCAGGTCCTTCAGCATTAGCCCTATTTGGGGATAAAGTTCGTGCGCGAGATTTAGCCAGGAAGCTTAATGTTCCATTGGTGCCTGGGTCGGAAACAGAGCTTCATAGTTTGACAGATGCGGTCGACGCCGCAGACCAAATTGGTTATCCAGTCATGCTGAAAGCCACCGCCGGAGGAGGGGGGCGAGGCATCAGAAGGGTTGAATCCCATGATGAGCTAGCCAACGCCTTTGAGAGATGCAGGAGTGAGGCTGCGAGTGCTTTTGGTGACGGTACGTTGTTTATGGAAAAACTGGTCGTTGGCCCAAGGCATATTGAAGTGCAGGTTCTAGCGGACTCTCAAGGTGAAACAATCCATCTCTATGAGCGTGATTGTTCCGTTCAGATCAGAAACCAAAAGGTCATTGAAGTGGCTCCTGCTTTTTCCTTAACGGATGAGTTAAGGGTAAAGCTACATCAAGATGCTGTTGAACTTGTTAAAGGTGCTGGTTATGTGAATGCCGGCACCGTTGAATTTTTGGTGGATCCAGATACTTCAGAATACTACTTCATAGAATGCAATCCGCGCATTCAGGTGGAACATACGGTTACCGAGGAAGTTCTAGGGATAGACTTAATCGAGGCTCAAATTGAGATAGCCAATGGCAGAAGCCTTAAAGAATTAGGGCTTCTTGAATGCAAACCCACGGGCTATGCCATTCAGGCCCGGATTGTTGTCGAGGGTAGTGGAACGATAACCGCATACAAAGAGCCGGCAGGGCGGGGCGTGCGGGTGGACAGCTGCGGTTTTCAGGGTTATGCGCCTTCACCGCAATTTGATCCTCTAGTCGCAAAGTTAATTTGTCGCTCTAACTCCCGTGGCACCCTGGCGTCAGCCGTGGAGCGGTCTCTACGGGCGTTGGAGGCCTTCCAGATCACCGGACTGCCGACTAACCTTGCAAGCCTTCACGCTATTTTAAGTCGTCCTGAAATTCGCGAAGGTGCAGCTCGAACGACGATGCTTGAGAACAACCCACAGCTGCTATCAGCGCCCCCCCTGGCAGGCCTTTGCACACAATTTCTTGACCAACAGTCGAAGAGAATTATTGGCGGTCCTGTATCAACGCAAGGCGTTAAAGGGCTGCCAGAATTATCGTTTGATGAGGCCTGTGAAGTCGTCGAGTGTCCGATGGACAGCGTCGTGCTGGAAATGATGGTGTCCGAAAATGACGATGTCATCAAAGGCGATGTTATTTGTGTGGTAACAGCCATGAAGATGGAGACGAATATCACAAGCCCTGTGTCAGGAAGAATCCTGGCGCTACAACAAATCAGTGCTGGCGATAGCGTCGCTTTGGGCAGCGTTATTGCCGCTGTTATGCCGGGCGCTGTTGATACGAAACAAGGTACTGAGACAGGGGCGGGTGCCTGGCGCGAGGTACTTGAGGAAGTGACCACCTTGAAGCAGATGGGAATAGATAGGCTGGGAGCTGAGTCAAACGAACCCGGAGTGGTTCGCCAGAGAAACCGGGGGAAACTCACCTGCAGGCAACGAATCGACCTTTTCCTTGATGATGCTTCGTTTAGAGAAGTCGGCAGCATTGCGGGTTTTGCGTCGTATGATGCCGAGGGTGGGGTTGCCGCGTTCACGCCAGCAAACTCGGTGGGTGGCTGGGGTGATGTGTCCGGTAGAGCGACTATTGTTTGCGCGGATGACTTTACGTCTCGTGGTGGGCACGCCGATGGTGCCATAGGAGCGAAGTCTGGGTATTTGGACAGGTTGTCCATGGAAATGCGAATTCCTTCTGTGAGGATGCTCGATGGTTCATCTGGTGGCGGCAGTGTCGCGGCGATGGTGCCTCAGCAAAAGAAAGCTGGCGAAAGTAACGCCGAGGAAAGTTCGGGTGCGATCAAAGCTGGTAGGCCAAGAGTGTCTGGCGGAGGTGGGTCATTTCTACCGGGCCACCTTGGTAGCAGCATGTACGCAGAGCAACTTGCGACAGTACCGGTGGTCAATATGTTGTTGGGTAGTGTGGTGGGAATTGGGGCTGCAAAAGCTGTGTTAGGGCACTTTTCAGTGATGGTGAGGGACATTTCTCAACTATTTGTAGCCGGGCCGCCGGTAGTTTCTCATGCAATGGGTTATGACATAACAAAAGAGGATCTGGGCGGCTGGCATATCCATTGTACGAATGGCGCTGTCGACAATCTAGCAGAAAGTGAAGAAGAAGCGATGGATATGACACGGCGGTTTCTGTCCTACTTACCCAATAGCGTCTTCGAAATACCGCCGATCGACAGTCCTTCCGATGCGGTAGATAGGAGAGAAGAAGAACTCTTTAACCTGATTCCCAGAAAGCGAACAATGACCTTTGATATACGCCGCGCTATAGAGTTAATCGCCGACAAAAACTCATTTTTTGAAATTGGATCATTATGGGGCACGGATCAGGTGACTGGGTTTGTCAGAATGAATGGCCATCCAGTTGCTGTTATTGCCTCAGATAGTCGGCACGTCAACGGCGGAGCACTTACAGCGCAGGGTTGCGAGAAATTGATTCGCCACCTGGATCTGTGTGATTTGTTTAACGTCCCAGTCTTGAACCTCGTCGACAATCCGGGGTTTGCGGTCGGCCTCGAACACGAAATAGCCGCCACTATTAGAAAAGGTGGCGAATGGATGGTGGCTTTTTCTCAACTATCGGTGCCGGTATACACCGTCTTAATGCGTCGTAGTTTTGGCGTCGCCGGTAATAACTATGCCACGCCGCGTTCCCGTCCATCGATGAGGGTTTCGTGGCCCGCAGCTGACGTTGGAGGTATTCCTCCGGAGGGAGGAATAGAGGCAGCTTACAAAAGGCAGCTTGCTGAAGCCGAGGACCCCGCGGCATTACGAGCAGAGTTGGAAGAACGGATCGAGAGCGCCAGAGGTCCCGTTGGGCCGTTGAACAAATTTCAAATAGAAGAAGTGATCGACCCAAGAGATACAAGAAGAATGA
>JABGVY010000544.1 GCA_018645845.1 Gammaproteobacteria bacterium
CCTTTATCGGGTATCTCTCCGGCTGAATTAACCAGCCCTGTATTATGAAACTCATTGTTGGTCAGAAGCGGGCCATTGTGACAATTGATGCAACCCGCCTTCCCAATGAAGAGCCTGAGCCCCATTTTCTCATTGGGCGAAAACAAACTTTGCTGTGTAGAGGCATCGTTAATCAACTCAGTTTCGACGTAATGATCGAACCTTGATGGTTGAGGCACCAACAACATCTCGTAAGCGGCAATGCATTTACCAAGATTTGAAAACGCGCGCGTGACGCTATGTTGGTCTGCCTCTGCCATTGCCTGCCATGCCCTGTTCCACTCAGGGTTAGTCCCTGGCGCAGCATTGACGGGAAACCGAACTGGATCTGAAACATCAGGCAGGTCACCGAACAAGTCCTGATACATGGGTCGATATACTTCGTCACCGGATATGAATCGGATGTAGGCCATTCGATTCCCGCCATGCTCTAGCTTGTCTTCCAGCGGCGCAAGGGCCTGTGCCCACAAACTGTCTTTGCGGCCATCCCAGTAAAACCATGGGCTGTAGGCGGAGCCAACAATGCTTGGCGTATTTCGCTTAGCCTCTCCTATCGCAAAGCCCTTAGCCCTGCCGTCAGAAAAATGTCGAGATGGTTGGTGGCAGGTAGAACACGAAACTTGCCCGTTGACACTCAGGCGAGGATCAAAGAACAGCTTGTGTCCCAGCTTTGCGGCGTCGACATTGGTCGCCACTGCATTAGAAATATCGATTGGCGGCAGGCTCAAGTTTCCAATCCAGAGCGATTGCAGGATTTTTTCTTCACCTCGAGTCCATGGCTGGTCGGACGGATCGTCCAGTAAAAAATAACCTGCGCTCAACAGAATCCCGGCAACAATCACCGCATACAATTTATCAGAGTTGCTCACCTCATAAATCCAGCGAAACCATGAGTGTATCGGTTTTATCACCAGCCTTAATCTTAAAATTAAGCTCCCAGCGTCCCGCCATATGAAACCTCAATCCTTCCACCAGATACTCGCAATCATTTTCGCCCGGTCGGACGAGAGGCGCCGTTGGTAACCCGTGATTGTGTTCGGGCATACCACCAACCACCGTGATTTCAGCCCCTTTGACACACGACCCGTCACCTGTCTGCAGATACATTACCCAGGATTGAATTTGATTGATGACAATTGGCTTAGGCTGGCTGTCAAACCGCACCTCATAGTAGTCAGCAACGGTTGATTGAAAAGGGACCTGATCAGCCGCCACCGGTTGTGCGAAAACAGCATGGGATAGGAAGAAATACGCCGGCAACCATCCAAGAGGCCGCCATCGGTCGCAGAAATCAGATTCCAAAATCACGCTAATCGTTCCCTACGGGAATCGTAATACAGGGCGGAACCGAGCAACGCGATTGCGAAGGCGACGAAAGGCCAATAGCGATACCCGGTAAATCCATCCTCGAATGGAAATACTGCCACGTAAGTTTCATCAAGCGCCAAGGTCCTGGCTGTGATGATGCCAACATACCAGCCCGGTTCTTCAAACTGATGGGTTATCGAGAAAACGTCCAGTTCGCGTCGAGGCGGATGGTAGGCCACGGTGATACTTTCCAGGTCATCAATCTTTTTAATGTCTTTTTCACGAGTGAATTCCCTTTTCCCAGTCAGCTCACGAATAATACGAAATTCTATCAGCATGTCCGCCAGGCTATCGTGTTCGTATTCCATCACGAAAACAGCCTCAGATGCTTCCGGCAGAGTTTCGCAAAATTGTTCATGGCCGTAGCTTCCAGGGAGATAGGTTTTAAAATGGGCTTTCAAGTACCCAATTTCCAGAATGCAGATGTCACCTTCCGGAGTCATGCTGCCGTGCCCCATCGTCTGTTGCGCTAACGCAAGACAAAAAACAAGCAGCGCGGCAGATCGTACATTTTTCTTCATGATTGGATGATAGCACCAACAATGCGGGCTATGTCGAGTCCAGTCACTATTTCAGGGTGCGCTTGTAAAGACTTTTTGAAAAGCAGGTTTACCCTCAAGTTAATGTAAACCAGC
>JABGVY010000054.1 GCA_018645845.1 Gammaproteobacteria bacterium
CTGTAAATGTGGCTGCCGCTCCGCCTGAAACCGACTGCAGACAACGCCGAATACAAATCCTTGTCTATTTCCGTGAGTGGGTCGGCGAATAAGGTAATAGCCTGTTTACCATCCAGGTAACTGCAGTCATGAGGCGGCGTCGTAAAAAATCTGAGTTCTGATAGCGAAGTCATTTCAATAACTTACCAGATTACGGGGCAAACGCCACGAAGCTGCGACCAGTCAATAGACGGCTTATCAATGTGTTTGTCGAGAACCTGACGAAATTGGTCGCGGGGCAACTCAAAGGCGCCTAACGACAGTAAGTGGGGGTTGGGCAGTTGGCAATCAACCATAGGACAACCAGCGTTGGCCATTGTTTTCATCAGTCCCGTGAAAGCCAGTTTTGATGCGTCGGTAACATGATGGAACATAGACTCTCCAAAAAAAAGATTGCCAACGGACAGTCCGTACAGCCCCCCGCAGAGTGTTCCGTTAATGTAGCACTCGAAGGAATGAGCGAAGCCCGAATCATGCAGGTCCAGATAAGCGGCCTTCATTTCATCGGTAATCCAGGTTCCCGTATCGCCTGTTCGCTGCTGGCAATGGTCGATCACCTGTGAAAAAGCGTCGTCTATTCTGAGCTCGAAATCGGCTTTTCTTATGCGCTTGGCCAGACTTCGGCCGGGGGAAAAAGATAGGGGGTCAATCACGCACCTGGAGTCAGGTGACCACCATAATATAGGCTGGCCGTCTTCAAACCAGGGGAAAATACCACGGCGATAGGCCTCTATCAGGCGGGCTTCAGAAAGATCCCCACCAGCAGCCAGCAATCCATTGGGTTCGGTAAGCGCGTCGTCAATATCGGGAAATAAAGTGGGATCCTCGGATAACCACGCAAGGGCATTCATCATTGATGCCGTCTAGGCTTCAAGTTCATCCAGATATTTTTCAGCATCCAATGCTGCCATGCACCCGAATCCGGATGAGGTAACGGCCTGCCTGTAAACCTGGTCCGCTACGTCGCCTGCCGCAAATACGCCGGGAATGCTGGTTGCGGTTGCATTACCGGCAAGGCCAGTATGAATGTTAATGTAGGCGTTGTTCATGTCTAACTGGCCTTCAAAAATCGCAGTATTGGGCGTGTGGCCAATGGCGATAAATACACCTTGAAGATCGTGCTCGACAGACTCGTTCGTCTTAACATTCTCGATCCGCATCCCAGTGACACCCATATCGTCGCCTAGTACCTCGGCCAATGTGTGATCCCACTGTATATTGATATTGTCTTTTTCGATGACGCGCTGGCGTAGAATTTTTTCTCCGCGGAAGGTGTCTCGTCGATGCACCATGATCACTTCAGAAGCGATATTTGATAGATATAGCGCTTCCTCAAGCGCGGTATTGCCGCCACCGATGACTGCAACCTTCTGCTTCTTGTAAAAGAAACCATCACAAGTCGCACAGGCGCTGACGCCCTTTCCTTTGAATGCTTCTTCTGAAGGCAGTCCGAGATAACGAGCAGAAGCACCTGTGGCGATAATTAACGAATCACAGGTATAGATTGCCTGGTCGCCATGCAGCCGAAAGGGTTTATCAGCCAATTCTGCCGTATGGATATGATCGTATACAATCTCGGTGTCGAATCGCTCCGCATGTGTCTGCATGCGAACCATCAAGTCAGGTCCCTGCAATCCATGGGCATCTCCAGGCCAGTTATCGACGTCAGTGGTCGTCGTGAGCTGCCCGCCTGTCTCTATTCCAGTGATAACAACCGGATTCAGATTGGCCCTCGCGGCATAGATAGCGGCTGAGTAACCAGCCGGCCCGGAGCCGAGAATGAGTAATTTGTGATGTACTTCTTTCATGTTATCAGTCGCTTATGGTCATTTGTTTGAAGTCATTCTGATTAGAACGAGTGCTGCTAGTGCTTTTTTCGCAAGGCAATGAAATCTGCTCCCTGGCGGTGCTCCTCGATGATGGACCAAAGGGTGCGGCCCTGATCATCCGTTGCGTCCAGGTCATGATTAGCGTCAATGAAAAAAGGCAGAAAGCGCTCAAAGTCTGCCGGCCGCATTCCACGATAGGCCCTCATGAGTAAGTGAAAATCGCGGTTACCGCTATAGGCTTCCATTTCAAGGAAAGACTTGACGCGATCATCATCCCACACTTCATCGGTTACTTGCGGCTGGCTAGGTCCTGCCATGGGTCCTCCCTTTGTAAACAGTTATTAAAACCCGGCATTCTACATCAGAACGAAATAACGAGATAGGCTCGTTAACGCTGGGTCCTCATTTCGACGGAGATAAAAACGTTTATACGAGTGCCGTTTAGTTATAATATCTAACACTCTGATTTTAAAGATATTCCACGGATCAAACACAGGTTTCCTGAATTGGCACAATCCAAGACAACAAGTAGGAATAAGCCGGATTTCTCGGAATTGCTTGGACCCCGGTTAAAAGAGGGGGCGTTCATAGCGTTAATCGCTATCGCTCTTTTCCTCACGCTGGCATTAGTCAGCTTCGATCGAAATGATCCAGGCTGGACCTATACGGGCTCAGACGAAACGGTAAACAACATCGTTGGTTTGAGCGGTGCCTGGATCGCCGACGTCTTCCTGTTTTTTTTCGGTTTCCTGTCTTACCTGTTCCCCATGATGCTTGCTTCTCAGGCCTGGACGATCTTTCGTGAGCGGGAAGCAGAGACTGAATTTAACTGGCCTGTATTCATTTTTCGCGGAGTAGGGCTGTTTTTAACGATTGGCGCAGGGACTGCTATTGCAGCAATGCATTTTTACGTCTCAGGTCTTGATTACCAGTATGGTAGTGGCGGCATTATCGGTTCGGGGATTGCGGACCTTCTGATCCCGGTGTTCTCCTATGTGGGCGCTACATTATTCCTGGTGGCGATGTTCCTTTTTGGTCTTACCGCTTTCCTTGATATTTCCTGGCTCCGCGTAATGGATGTGATTGGCCGCCTTTTCATTGAGATAGCTGCCAGGGCCGGCGACGCAGGCCATCGCGTGCTGGCCATGGTTCAGCAGAGGCGCGAAATCCAGCGGAGTGCTGAGCATCGACGTGAGGCCCTCGAGAAACATGTCGAGAAGAAGCAGCAACGAGTTGCACCGATTATCGAAGCTCCATTGGCCCAGAAGAAAGAAGACAGCAAACGGGTTGCCAGGGAAAGGCAGGGAAACCTCTTTCGTATCAGCGCAGTAGATGGACTGCCGGCGCTGCATCTTTTAGATGAGCAGCAGAAAGACGAAGAACGCGGCTATTCAACCAATGATCTGGAGGCGATGTCACGACTGCTTGAGCTCAAACTCAAAGACTATGGGGTAGAGGCTGAGGTTGTCGCCGTTTTCCCAGGTCCGGTTATAACAAGATTCGAAATCCAGCCAGCGGCAGGCATTAAGGTGTCGCGCATCTCAGGGTTGGCCAAGGACTTGGCCCGCTCGCTCGCCGTTATTAGCGTCAGGGTAGTCGAGGTGATACCGGGTAAGTCTGTCGTTGGTATCGAAATCCCCAATGTGGACAGAGATATTGTCCTGATGAGTGAGGTCCTAAAGTCGCACGCCTACGATGCCGCACAGTCTCCGCTGTCCCTGGCGCTAGGGCACGATATTGCGGGTCAACCGGTAGTTGAGGATCTTGGTAAAATGCCACATCTTCTGGTCGCTGGAACAACTGGCTCCGGTAAGTCCGTTGGTATCAATGCCATGATTCTATCGATCCTGTTTAAGGCATCGCCGGAAGATGTCCGGATGATCATGATTGATCCCAAGATGCTCGAATTGGCTGTTTATGAAGGGATACCGCACCTTTTGACGCCAGTAGTGACAGATATGAAAGACGCCGCCAACGCGCTCCGTTGGTGTGTGGCAGAAATGGAACGTCGCTACCGCCTGATGGCCGCTATGGGGGTCAGGAATGTCGGTGGCTTCAACAAGAAAGTTCGTGATGCTAAAAAGAATGAAGAACCGATCCTGGATCCGTTGTGGCTCCCTGACCCTCTTCTGGATGAAGCCGACCAACAAGCGCCCGAACTGGAAACCCTGCCATTTATTGTCGTTGTCGTAGACGAATTTGCTGACATGATGATGATTGTTGGCAAGAAGGTTGAACAATTGATCGCGCGGATTGCTCAGAAGGCCCGAGCCGCAGGGATTCACTTAATTCTGGCAACACAAAGGCCTTCGGTCGACGTTATTACGGGGCTGATTAAAGCCAATGTGCCGACTCGTATCGCCTTTCAGGTGTCTTCAAAAATAGACTCCAGGACGATCCTCGATCAAGGTGGTGCAGAGCAATTGCTAGGACACGGGGACATGCTTTATCTGCCCGCTGGGTCAGCGCTACCGATCAGGGTTCACGGTGCTTTTGTGGATGATGATGAAGTGCACCGGGTGGTTGAAAGCTGGAAGCAACTTGGAGAACCGAATTATCTTGAATCAATCGTCAATGGTGTTACGGAGAATGAAATGCTGCCTGGGATTGCCGGGGCTGATGAGGCATCTGATGCCGAAGATTCTGATCCACTTTATGACGAGGCCGTAAGCTTTGTCACAGAATCGAGGCGAGCTTCAATTTCTGCAGTACAGAGAAAACTGAGGATTGGCTATAACCGGGCCGCGCGTATGATCGAAACAATGGAGGCAGCAGGTGTGGTAAGCGAAATGGGCAGCAATGGTTCAAGGGAAGTTCTGGCTAATGCTCCGCCTCAGTAAATCTGTCGTTATATGCCTGATCACCTGCATCGCAGTATTTTCGGATGAAGCATTTTGCGGCGAAGAGCTTGGCGCAGCGACCCGCCTGGTTCGTATTCTCGACAGTCTGCATACACTGCATGCTGAATTTTCACATGAGGCGGCACCTTCAGAGATCCAGACGGGTGAGATCTGGCTCAAGAAGCCGGGTTTGTTCAGGGTTGAGACAGGCGCGCCAATGAGCCAGACAATCGTCTCTGATGGTGTATCCATGTGGACTCATGACAGGGATCTGGAACAGGTCATCATTAGCCCGTTAAATAACCGGGTGGAAGAAATGCCGATATTACTGTTTTCAGGGGAACCAGAGGCGATCGCCCAGAACTACACCATCGAGTTTTTTGAGAGTGAACAAATACAGCACTTTCTGTTGACACCGCTCGACAACACTAACCTCATCACGAAACTGGTACTTTCGTTCCAAGACAAGCAGCCGGTTAGTATTTCGGTAGAAAATGCCATGCAGGAACGAACTACGATAAAGCTTAGCAATGTGGGAGAGCTGGTTGATCTAACCGGGCAGCTATTTACATTGCAGGTGCCTGAATTTGCCGACGTCATTGATGACCGTCCAGGCTAATGTCGCTGTTTCAATCAGAACAAGGATATCAGCCGCTTGCTTCACGGATGCGTCCAAAACGTCTTTCGCAGTACGTTGGCCAGATACATCTATTGTCTCCCGGAAAGCCGCTAAGAGAAGCGATCGATAGCTCTCAATTGCACTCCATGATCCTCTGGGGGCCGCCGGGTGTAGGCAAGACGACCATTGCCAAACTCATTTCTGAGGTCTGCGATGTACACTTCCAGTCGCTGTCAGCGGTGTTGTCTGGCGTGAAGGATATCAGGGAAGCGATAGCGATAGCGAAGCAGACCAAGCTGGGTTCAGGCCGGAAAACACTGTTGTTTATCGATGAAGTTCATCGATTCAATAAATCGCAGCAGGATGCATTCCTGCCACACGTTGAGGATGGAACCATTATTTTTGTAGGGGCAACGACCGAAAATCCCTCGTTCGAGCTAAATAACGCGCTATTGTCCAGAGCGAGAATCTACAAGCTTGAGTCTCTGGATATTGGTCAGCTCGTTGAGGTGCTCAAGCAAGCGATTGGGCAGGACGAGGAACTGGCTGGTAAATCGGTTTCCGCCGGGGATGACGTGCTGACCGTTATCGCCAGGGCAGCAGATGGCGATGCCAGGCGGGCACTGAATATCCTGGAGGTGGCGTCCGATATGGCGGGCGGTTCAGGCCTCACGGAAGAGCTCCTGGGAGAGGTCTTTGGTGACGAGTTAAGGAGATTCGACAAAGGCGGCGATATTTTCTACGAGCAGATTTCCGCTTTGCATAAAGCGGTAAGGGGGTCGGATCCTGATGGTTCGCTTTACTGGTTTGTCCGTATGATCGATGGCGGCTGTGATCCCGTCTATATCGCCCGACGAGTCGTCAGGATGGCGACTGAGGATATTGGCAATGCAGATCCAAGGGCGCTGGAAATCGCTCTCAACGCCTGGTCGGTTCAGGAACGGTTGGGTAGTCCGGAAGGCGAATTGGCCATTGCACAAGCTGTGGCGTACCTTGCGGTCGCGGCCAAAAGTAATGCGGTTTACGCTGCAGTCGGTGCGATCAAACAGGCGGTAGCAGCGACAGGTTCGCTTGAAGTCCCGATGCATATTCGAAATGCACCCACCGCTATGATGCAAAAGATGGGTTACGGTGACGATTACCAGTACGCTCACAATCACGAAGATGCTTTTGTGCCGGGCGAATCCTATGTGCCACCCGAACTGCATGGTGTACAGTTCTATCATCCGGTTGCTCGAGGCACCGAGGCTAAAATTTCAGAAAAGCTGGACTATCTTCGCAAGCAAAATGAAAACAGCGAGTTTCAGCGATATAAGAAGGATAACTAGTGGTGGGTTCAGTGATGGGAACACTTACGGCGATTGCCCTGGGGGGGGCTCTTGGTTCGGTTGCACGCCATGGAATGACGGTCTATTTTGATGACCTGCTTGGACGTGACTTCCCCTATGGGATTTTCATCGCGAATATTGTCGGCTCCGCTGCAATCGGTGTGCTCTTTGTGCTAATTCTTGAACGGGGCCTGTTATCAGAGGTCTGGCGGTCGCTTCTGATGGTAGGCTTCCTGGGCGCATTTACCACTTTCTCGACTTTTTCCCTGCAAACGATTGGCCTGCTGCAGGAAGGAAGATTGTTTGCCGCTACGATCTATACCATCGGAAGTGTGCTGCTCAGCATTACCGCAGCCTACCTGGCGATAGTCTCTACTCGAACGCTTTCCAGTTAACGGTCATTGCGATCATCTGGTAAGATGGCGTCCCTTCAAAACACCCA
>JABGVY010000400.1 GCA_018645845.1 Gammaproteobacteria bacterium
GTTTTGACAAGGTCCGGGTTCTCTTCGTATTGTCTCGCGCGCTCAAGCATGGGCTGCTGTTCGACCAATACCTGATCAATCAGCGGTTTTTTACAATCAATACAACCAATGCCCGCTGAAGTACATCCTTCCCTGACCCACGCTTTGGTCTCGTCATCCGAGTAAACCTCGTGCAGCAGGAACACGGGGCAGACATCCGGGTTACCCGGGTCAGTTCGGCGCACCCTTGCGGGGTCCGTGGTCATTGTTTTTATCTTCTTGTTGACTGAATCAGGGGCTTCGCGCAACTGAATGGTGTTATTGTAGGACTTGGACATTTTCTGACCATCCAGCCCAGGCATCACCGAAGCGTTGGTGAGGAGCGCCTGCGGTTCCGGCAAAATCACCTTGCCACCACCTTCAAGGTATCCATACAAACGGTCACGATCACCCAGCGATAGATTCTGTTGGTCATGTATCAGCACCTGGGCTTTTTCCAAAGATTCCTGGTTGCCCCGCTCCATGTAGTCTCGTTGAAGCTCCCGGTACAGCTTTGTGTTCTTGCGACCCAGTCTTTTGATCGCTTCTTCGGCCATTTCCTCAAAACCGGTGTCACGACCAAAGATATGATTAAAACGCCGCGCTATTTCACGAGTGAGTTCCACATGTGGAACCTGATCAGCTCCAACTGGCACATTGCCTGCCTGGTAAATCAGGATGTCAGCGCTCTGCAACACTGGGTAGCCGAGAAACCCGTAGGTTGCCAGGTCACGGTCCTTGGACCGGGAAACCATATCCTTATAGCTTGGGACTCGCTCCACCCAGGATAGCGGCGTAATCATGGACAACATCAAGTGCAGTTCAGCGTGTTCCGGCACGCGGGATTGGATAAACAAGGAGGCCGATCCAGGATTCACACCTGCCGCCAGCCAATCAATTACCATCTGCCAGACGCTTTCTTCGATAACTTCCGGATCTTCATAGTGAGTCGTCAGGGCATGCCAGTCAGCAACGAAGTAATGACAATCGTATTCATGCTGCAATCGCACCCAGTTTTTGAGCACGCCATGGTAATGGCCAAGATGCAGGCGACCGGTCGGGCGCATCCCGGAAAGGACACGTTTTTGGGCTTCTATTTGGCTCACAGGTTCTCCAGTTTCAAGCGCATTTCAGGAATGGATAGCAAAATAAAAATACCACGACATTGCGTGACTGGAAGTGATCTAAGACGGCGGGCTTGTTCAATATAGTATGGGGACACTTTTGAGAGTTATTATACTGAAGTAGAACAATGCTGTCGTCCTGTTTTAGCTAACAGCTTTATACAAACAAACTGGTATCACCCATCCCCTCACGGACGATAACAGGATAATTCTCTTCCAGACTGACGACCGTGGTTGTTTCAAGTCCGCAGTATCCACCATCAATAATCAGATCCACCTGATGTTGCATCAGATCACGTATCTCGTCTGGATCTGTCAGCGGATATTCATCCCCCGGCAGTATCAGTGTTGTGCTCATAATGGGCTCACCCATTTCTTCCAGCAGGGCCCGACAGATCTCATTATCCGGCACCCTCAAGCCAATGGTTTTCCGTTTCTCGTCGACCAACCGCCTCGGAACCTCGCGAGAGGCCGGCAAAATAAAGGTATAAGGACCGGGGGTAGCAGCCTTGATCTGACGATAAGCCGAATTGTGCACCTTGGCATAGGTACCAAGGCCGGACAGGTCACGACACACCAGCGCAAAATGATGGTCACGCTGCAGGCGACGGATATCCCTGATTCGGTCGATAGCCTTTTTGTCACCAATATGACAACCCAGCGCGTAGGCAGAATCAGTCGGGTATACGATGACACCTCCCTTTTTCAAAATTTCAACGGCCTGGTGAACCAGACGAGGCTGGGGATTCACCGAGTGAATACGGAAGAATTGGCTCATGGCAGTTATGTTGAGTCGAAGCGATGCAACATATTAATCACACCACGCCCCGATCACCATGTTTAAGATAACTTCTCCACCGGATGCAACGGTCAGATTCCTACTAAGCGAGAAAATGCATTAAGATGGCGGCCTGTTTGCAGTAACCGGATGACCATGCGCCAATTCATTGAATTTATCCCAATAGCACTTTTCGTTGCCGTGTATTTCACGACCCGAGATATATACCTTGCCACAGCGATTTTGATGACGGGTGTGTGCATACAGGTCGGGTTCGAGTACTACCAGGACAAGACCGTGAGTAAACGAACGATGATGGTATTCTGCGTGGTGATTCTCGCCGGCGCTGCCACCCTCGTTTTCCAGGATGAAGTTTTTATTAAATGGAAGCCCACAATCGTTAACTGGATATTCAGCATTGCTCTTCTTGCGGGGCAGCTACTGTCCAGAGATAACCTGCTAAAAAAAATGCTCGGGGAACACCTGACCTTGCCCGACCCGGTCTGGCGCAACCTCAACTATGGCTGGTCGCTCGGTTTCTTTATCGCCGGCGCGCTTAACCTTATCGTCGCTTACAGCTACAGCACCGACATCTGGGTCACCTATAAACTGTTTGGCGGCTTCGCCATTACTCTTGGCTATATAGTGATCACCATGGTGTACCTCGTGAAAGGCGGCTATATCAGCGACGCCGATGAAACCCCTGCGGAATCAAAAGACTAGATACGGAGAATATATAATGCTCTATGCCATCATCAGCGAAGACATCGACAACAGCCTTGAAAAGCGCAGAGATGCCAGACCGGCCCACCTGGAGCGGATCCAGGAACTGGTAAATGAGGGAAGGGTTATCATTGCGGGACCTCATCCCGCCGTCGATACGGAGGATCCCGGTGAAGCCGGCTTTACGGGCAGTCTGGTGGTTGCCGAATTCAGCAGCCTGGAGGAAGCCCAAACCTGGGCGAATGCAGACCCCTTTGTCGCTGCCGGCGTTTACGCCCGAGTAACCGTTAAGCCTTTCAAAAAGGTCCTTCCCTGAGATGTTGTCAAGACTCACCTTCGCCAGGGTATTTCCCATCAACCTGCTGATATGCTGTCTTTTGGTCAGTTCGGCATTACTGGCTGTCAGCCAGTTCTCCTTTGCTGACGAGGTTTACATACGCGACATGATTTACGTGCCTTTGCGCGGCGGCGAGTCAACCAAGCACAAGATTATCCATCGCGGCATCAGGAGTGGCACACCACTCGAACGCCTGCAAACCAATGAACAAACCGGCTATACGCGAGTACGGACAGCCGATGGCCTTGAAGGCTGGCTACAGA
>JABGVY010000383.1 GCA_018645845.1 Gammaproteobacteria bacterium
AAACATGGGCCATACAGACAACGATGTCATCGGTCGCCTGCTGGCGAACCCAAGGGTTCACCTGGGCGCCAGTGATGGCGGTGCGCACATTCTGTCCTTCTCAACTTATGGCGACACTGGTTACCTGTTCAGCCAGTTTGTTCGCCAATGCAGGGCACTCAGTATCGAAGAAGCAGTCAAGAAAATCACCCTGGACACTGCCAGTATCTGGGGCATGAACAATCGAGGTCTTCTGCATGAAGGTTACGCAGCCGACATCACAATCTTCGATGCCGAGCAAATTGATCGCGGTGAGGAGTACTACGTTCAGGATGTACCGGGTGACGGCAGCCGTTATGTCCGGGACAGCAAAGGGATAGACACCGTTATTATTGGCGGCGAGATAGCCTACAGAGGCGGCAAATACACGGAGTCCGCCATTGGCTCGATTATTCCTGGAGTTGAAGGTGCCTGAAGCAGAACTATCTGGAATAACGCAACGCCGGGTCGGCACAAACGGTATTGAACTCAATATCGCAGAACAGGGGGAAGGTCCCCTCGTCCTGATGCTTCACGGTTTTCCCGAGTCCTGGTATTCATGGCGTCACCAGATTCCCGCAGTGGCCGGCGCAGGCTTCCACGCTGTTGCGCCGGATATGCGCGGCTACGGAAAAAGTGATAAACCAGATGACATCTCATCCTACAACCAGGTCGAGGTGACCAACGACATTGTCGGGCTTATTTCTGCACTCGGGTACGAAACAGCGATTGTCTTTGGCCATGACTGGGGCGCCCCAACCGCCTGGTCCTGCGCGTTGAATCACCCGGATAAAGTGACAGCGGTCGGCGTACTCTCCGTGCCATTTAGCCCGAGGGCATCAGCGCCACCGCTCGACATGATGAAAGAAATTTTTAAAGACATGTTCTTTTACCAACTTTACTTTCAGGAACCCGGTGTAGCAGAGGCGGAATGGGAAACAAACGTTCGGATGAACCTCCGGAAGTTTTACCACATAGGCTCTGGTGCTTTTGACGCCGGCAACTTTATCGCACCAAAATCACCCGACTCAGACCTGCTATCTGACATGGAAGATCCTGGAACACTAGGCGACTGGTGCACCGAAAGCGACCTCGACTTTTACACGGACGAGTTTGAAAAAAGCGGATTTCGAGGTCCATTGAACTACTATCGAAACCACAACCTGACCTGGTCTCTAACAGAGGGCAGTCCGGAGGAAATAAAGCAACCTGCCCTGTTTATTGCAGGGGAAAAAGATGGTGTGATTATGCTCGCAGCAGATGCACTGAAAAGCATGCCCAATTACGTGACCAACCTGAGTGTGAACCAGCTGATTCCCGGCATTGGCCACTGGACCCAGCAGGAAGCGCCTGAGGAAGTAAATTCCCTGATGATTGATTTCCTTCATTCAATGAAACAGCCGATATGAACCAGAACATTGCAGTCGTAGGCGCAGGGATATGCGGTCTTTGCACAGGCCTTGCTCTGGCAGCAAAAGGTAACCTTGTTACCCTCTACGAGCGTGACATCGAGCCACCGGATGGTGGCGCAGACCAGGCCTTTTTTGAATGGAAACGTCGGGGAGCAGCGCAGTTCAGACATCCGCATGCCTTTCTGGGCGTCATGTGCAATATGCTTGAACAAAACTACCCGGACCTGATAGAACAATTCTGGGAAGCCGGTGCCCGAAAGCTGTCCTTCAGCGACATGTTGCCGCCGGAGCTACTTTCCCAGTATGAACCGGATCCCTCTGACGATGATATGTGGATGCTGATGTGCCGAAGGGCAACCATGGAAACGGTTCTCCGTCGGTTTGTTGAAGGCACGCACAACGTAACCATCAACAACACAACCAACATCGTTGGTATGACAACCGTCGGGAACCCCGAAGGCATCACCGTTACCGGGCTGAAAGTCCAGATTGAACGCGGGGAGATCGAGCAGGTCAGCCACGACATCATTGTCGACGCCAGCGGCAGGGGGACAAAATTCCCGGAGTGGCTGGGCGCCCTGGGTTCCGAGATTACAACGGAAGACGATGATGCGGATATTGTGTATTACACACGGCACTACCAGCTTAATCCTGGCGAACAAGAACCCTCACGGCACAGCGAGGAACGTTCTGCAGGTGACCTTGGCTACATGAAATATGGGGTATTCCCCGGTGACAACGGCCACTTTGCCGTCATTATCTGCCTGCCAAATCATGAGGCAGAACTCCGTGAAGCTATCAAAGATCCAGACCAGTTCGATGATATCTGCAACGCCATTCCCGGACTGAAGCCCTGGGTGAATTCAACGAAATCAACACCTACGACCTCTTCATTCGGGTTCGGTGACATCCATGCTATCTGGCGCCATTTTGTTAATGACGGCGTTCCGGTCGCGCTTAACTTCTTTGCGGTTGGCGACTCGGCAGTCAGAACAAACCCACTCTACGGCAGGGGCTGCTCTACCGGCACCATCCATGCTCATCTACTGGCTCGCATTCTGGAAGAATTCAGTGATCCCGTTGAACGCGCCCTTCGCTTCGATGAGGAAACAGAAAACGAACTGAGGCCCATTTTCATCGCGAGTCTTAATGAAGACAAGCAGGGTATCAAACGGGCAAGGTCCATCCTTGAAGGCAAAGACGTAGAAAACACAGGCAGTTTCAAACAGTGGCTTCGGGCGGCCTTTGGCGACGCCATCGGCAGCGCTGCCCGTGAACAGGTTCACGTGTTACGAGGCGCCATGCGAACTTTCAACCTGATGGAAAAACCTGGCGACTTCCTGAAAGACTCCAGGATTCGCTGGACTATACTCCGCTATATGTTGAGGGGCCGGGCGAGAAACAACCGTGCAAGATTTCAGCGAGGCCCCAGACGCATGGAGATGCTGGCGATAGCACAACAATCGAACAGCCAGGCGGCTGTCTGAATTATTTGTTACACAAGATCCCAAGATGACGGCCTGTTAACACCTGGTAACGCTTGGTAACGCTTGGTAACGCCTGGTAACGCCTGGTGACAGACTACCACCGCTGCATCATAGCCCCCGGAGCTTGTATATCGCACGGAGTTCGATACTGGAGTAGCACCTGTTTGATTCAACATCAAAAATGTTAACCAGCACATCAACAAACTCATGGTCTTTCTTGTCAAACAGGTTTTTAATTTCCATCTCACCGACCACTTTTGTACCCGGCGGAATCGGCGCATAGTTCTGGGACTTTGTTTCCATATGCACCCAGGGATTCATATAGGCGTTAGCGGCCAGTACCCAGTTGGAGATTCCCAGGACAAAAGACGGGTTCGCATACTCATCCATACTGTAGGGTGGGGCCATCCCTGATTTTTCACGGAGATAGGTACTCATCTCGTGGTCAGCGTTCCAACGATAAGTAAATGCTTTACAACCTGACTCTCGCAACGCCTCCATATTTGAACGGGTTGCCGGCACTGATGGGGCATTTGGGTCTCCGAGTTCATCTTCCCGCCTCCGCGGTGGGTCCGTTCTTGTCCCGGCAATGTGAATTTCGGCTGTTGCACAGGGGGCCTCACCATTCGGCACCAGTAAAGCGCTGTATCCCT
>JABGVY010000222.1 GCA_018645845.1 Gammaproteobacteria bacterium
CAGAACCCACGTTGCCAGCTATTGGAATCTGGTGGAGGCGGCTGGTCGTATTCCGCATATCGAGCGACTAAGAGCTATTCCAGCCACCGCGAAAATCTATACCAGGGAAGACGGTTCAATTTACAAAGCCGGTGAAATACTGCGCAATCCTGACATGGGAAATACCTACCGCAGAATAGCCAGCGCAGGTGTTGAAGACTTCTACGAAGGTGAGATCGCCAGCAAAATCGCCGCTGACATGAAGGAAAATGGCGGTCTTTTGTCAGGTGACGACCTTCGCGATTTTCAAACAGAGCAGCGTGAACCTGTATGGGGTGAATTTCATGGCTATGAAGTCGCTACCAATCCACTGCCCGGTGGAGGTGCAATGGTGATCGAGATGCTGAATATACTGTCGCACTTCGACCTGAAGACAATGGGCCACAACAGCAGTCACTATATTGCGACGGTGGCTGAGGCCATGAAAATTGCCACCGTTGATAAAGACAGGCATATGGGTGATCCGCGTTATGTGGACGTGCCTTTAGATGTTCTGCTTAGTGCAGAGCATGCAGAAAAGATGGCAACCCGAATTCGCGCTGGAGAAAAAACCGCCGTTCCCAGACTTAATAATGGCGCAGATAATAAGGACACTACCCATGTCTGTGCCGTGGACGACATGGGCAATTGCGTTTCGATGACCCATTCCCTTGGCAATCCTTCGGGAGTCGTTACCGAGGGGCTAGGGTTCATGTACAACGGCTGTATGAATGTGTTTGATCCTCGCCCGGGACGCTCAAATTCACTGGCACCCGGTAAATCAAGATTTACCGCAATGTCACCCACCATTGTGTTCAAAGACAAACAGCCTTATTTGGTCATCGGCGCGCCCGGGGGTACCTACATCACCATGGGCGTGTTGCAAGGTATACTCAACTGCCTGGTATTTGGTATGAATGCCCAGGAGGCAGTAGCTGTCCCCAGGTTCTGCGTGACCTCTGATGTCATTGACGTTACCAATCGCATCCCCCGGTATATTCAGTCGGAACTTGAATCCCTTGGCTACCAGGTCAGGCGTTCGCATCAATCATTTGGTTTTGCCGGCGTCCATGCCATTCGGATCAATGAACAGGGCTGGGATGGTGGTGCCGACCCCGGTCGCGATGGAATGTCTCTGCAGACCAGGCCGAACTCATAGATCACTTGGTTAAAAGGTAATGCGCTGATATCAGGGAAAAAAGTGACAGACCAAATACTAATTTGTGTACTTTAATGCACCAAGAAAGCGATGATTTTCAAACCACTTTTTCTCGAGATTGTAGCAGTATCTCGGTCAAGAAATATCGGTGTCATTGGTTTGGGCAGGTTGTTGTTACTCGAAAAAGTGTGGCTTTTTTATCGAGCCCCGAAAAGTCAGATAAGTAATGACAACCAGCATCACTAGTGCCACCAAGTAGAAGAGTTCAATTCCATAGAAATATTTGGGCACGGCATCAACGGTTATCGTTGAGGTGCCCTCCGGCACGATTACACCAGCGAGAGCGCCATAAGTCGGCAACATGACCAGTGGTTTACCTGCCTGATTTGTCGCTTGGAGAACGTCTGCATAGTTCATGGCTATTGTGAGCAGACATGTTCCTGCCGATGTGACCCTGATGGTCAAGGGAACAGGGATGTCCCTATCAACGACCTCGTCTACTTGGGCGGCGCTACAGTTTAATGTCTGGTCTGCGAGAGGTGCCGTTGCTGTATCGCTCAAGAGGAGTACAGCAGATTTTCGCAACACTTCGGTGTTTTTGGTTTTTAGTTTTCTTGCCAGATCCTGAAAACCTTCCGACCATTCGTGGGTTTCGGAAAACCATGCTTTGCCTAACGTATTCTGTAAAGGGGTGACAACTAAATCGTTGCCAACCACGTCAATAGCGTGGGTGACATTGTAAAGCTGGTTCATCAGAGAGAAACCGGGCGATTGGGAGTGGTTATGGTAGGCGTTGGTTGAAGGTAAATACTCTCGTTCGTTCAATGCGACAAACAGCCTTCCATATCTGCTTGGTGTTACCCAGTATCCGGTAACTGAGGAGAAGCCAAGTGCAAACAAGGTGTTCCGGCCTAGTTTGTCGAATAGTAGATCCGTGTGAACTCGATTCAGTGGTTGGACAAGTGTTGGCGCTTGCAACAGTATCCTCTCGCGAAATTCCGCGAGGACTTTCTCAGGGAATGGGTCGGCAATTGGCGGGTTAATTCTGGCTTCGAAAGCGTTGATACCCGCACCGGTGAATAGCGCAAGCGTGAGCCAGTAAACTTCCCTGTGTTGCTGGCACCATTTGCGGGCGATGAACAAGACTAGCACAAGCAGGAAAAGAATCAGGTCGGCAAGCAGCGTTGGTAACGTGAGCCCAAAGACAAGCAATAGTGCGCACGCTAATGGTGCTTTCCACGTCCCCTGCTTCGAGCGATCTGGCATCCTGCCGAGTACAATAAGAACGCTCGTTCCCAACAGCGAAATAAAAATGAGGGCTGGCAGGATAGCTCTTGCTGGGACTCGAAATGATTGCAACAGAGGGATGTTGTCAGCCATTAGGGTGGATAGCGGTGAGATGTTCATGCTGATGATGAGTGCGGCAACCAGTGAGATCATCACTCCCGAATAGACCGCCATCAAGCGCCTGTTAATCCGAGGCAACAACAATAATAGTGCAAGAGCCCCGAAAGGGTAGCTCACCTCATGTCGAAAGCGGTCGGGCCGATTCTGAGGAAGGAACTCCGGGCTCCAGGGAATTGATGATAGCCAGTCTTCGGCGCTTGCTGTCGTGTAGCTGTAAATCACGGATTGACCTACGACTCTGCTAGTGTCATCGCCTAGTGCGTTATCGAATACGCCGTAAAGTTTGGGGATGCCGAAAGCAAGAGCGCAGGCGAAAACTGCAACTGGAAAAAGAGTCCACCGGCAACGCTCAAAAAATGAATGGCCAGGTCGAGACAATATTAATGCCAGCGTAATTGGCCCGCCGAACAAGACGCTGTAGTACATCGTCTGAAATCCGTTGTACTGAAATACATTGCTTAAAACGAGAACCGAGAGTAGCACCGTCATTAAAGATCGTTGCTGCTGCATTTCATTTAGCACGAGTGTCGTCATGCACAGGAATACGAACAACCCCTGAACTATAGCCTGGTGCCCGATTGTCAGGCGCTCGCCTAGAACGGGCAAAAACGCGAACAGTATGCCAACAAAGATCAAAGCCGGGGTTGGAATTCGGTCGCTTGACTCAAAAACTGTGGTAGCCAATCCGGCGACTAGTTTTGCAGCGAAGTAACCAAACATCACTTGAAGTATTAATACCGAAAGGTTGCTGATCAGCACGATACCGGCGCCAAGGGAAATTAGCGCCTGTACCAGCGGAAGGCTTCCTGTGACGTCATGTACTTTCACACCTCCCAACAACTGCGGCCAGTACAGGAATCGGTGCCAATTGGCATCGACTTTCATGAACTGTTGTTTGTAAACGATCCCTGAATAGAGGTTGTCGTGTTGATCGATG
>JABGVY010000053.1 GCA_018645845.1 Gammaproteobacteria bacterium
GTTGTTTGAGGTTCAAGGAGCTCCGGAAAGTTACTTTGGATACGCCTGGTGGACACAAGCGATGACATCGCCAGACCTGGTGCGCCAAAGAGTAGCCACCGCGTTAACAGAGATTTTTGTCATCGGAACCACCGTCGAAGAAATTGGTGAAAACCCGATTGCCCTGGCGACCTACTACGATCTTCTTCCGAACAATAGCTTCGGTAACTTCAAAGACCTCTTACTTGACGTCACAATGAGCCCAGCAATGGGTGTTTACCTCAGCCACCTGGGTAATGCCAGAGCGAATTCAGATAAAGGCACCTTTCCTGATGAGAATTACGCGAGAGAGGTCATGCAGTTGTTCAGCATCGGACTGTTCGAACTGAATTTGGATGGTTCGCACAAACTGGACAACAGCGGGAACCCGATTCCAACCTACGACAACAATACCATTCGGGAATTCGCAAAGGTCTTTACTGGGCTGGGGAATGGTGGCGAAGAACCTTCATTCCAGAATGAGCTTGAGCGCGATGTAGATTTTTCAATCCCTATGTCTATGTATGAGCCATATCACGACAACACTTCAAAACAGTTGTTGAACGGTCAGGTGCTCTCTGCGGGTCAAAGTGGGTTACAAGACATTCAGGGTGCGATCGACAATCTTTTCAACCATCCTAACGTTGGCCCATTCTTTGGACGGCTCCTTATTCAGAGATTAGTGACATCAAACCCAAGCCCTGCCTATATTGCCCGTGTTTCTGCCGCATTCGAAGGGGATGTAAATTCCAAGCGGGGTGACATGAAAGCTGTGATTCGTGCCATCCTACTTGACCCAGAAGCAACGAATCCACCCGAACTTGCCAACAATGCCCAAGGCAAGTTACGGGAACCGATGCTGAGAGTCATGCATCTGTCACGTGCCTTCAACGCCGTAAGCCATGATCGGACCTACAACGACATTGGCGACTCTTTGCATGAAGCAACAAAGCAAGTCATTTTTGGTTCACCCAGCGTTTTCAATTTTTTTCAATCTGACTATTCACCGCTCGGCGAATTGTCTCGAAACGAATTGGTCTCACCCGAATTTCAGATAACCAGCACCAGTTCGATCATAAGTGTTAAGAACTACTTAGCCTTTGCATTGAGTGAAGATGGACCACTGGAAGAAGAGCTTGGTTCTGCGGTGACAAGGTTACAGTTAGACGCCGAACTTGCTCTCAACGACGAGGAACTGCTTAACCGACTAGATACCAAGTTAACTTACGGCACTATGACCCCGACAACCCGCACCGTGGTCAGCGAAACTATCGCTAACCTAGAAGGCGAACAGAAAGTTCGCACAGCGATCTATCTCATCATTATTTCACCTGACTACACGACAGCTATATAGGAGAAAACCAATGTCAAAATTTAGCCCATCACGAAGACACTTTATGAACAACACAGGGAAGGCAGCACTCGCGACCTGTGTGGGGTTGTCTCAACTAAGTCTGATAGGAAACGCCAGCGCTCAGACCTCCGGGGACTACAAAGCACTGGTTTGTGTCCTGTTCGCAGGCGGTATGGACTCATTCAATGTTTTAGCACCCATCGATTCGAACGGTTACGCAGAGTACGCCAAAATTCGAACAGATTTAGCACTACCCCAGTCTGATTTGTTGCCACTGAACAATGCTGGCAGTGGCGGGAAAAAGCTAGGACTGCACCCTGCACTGACCGAGTTGCAAAGTTTGTACGATACAGGCCAGCTATCCTTTATCACTAATGTAGGTACTTTGGTTGAGCCCACTTCGGCAACCCAGTTACAGAACGGCACCGCAAGACTACCGCTTGGCTTATATTCTCACAGCGACCAGATCAACCAGTGGCAAACTTCTGTACCGGACGCTCGAAGCGTTGCAGGTTGGGGTGGGCGTTTGGCAGATATGCTTATCGGCACTAACGGCAATCAAGCATTATCAATGAGTATTTCGCTATCGGGTGCGAATATTTTTCAGACTGGCATTCAAACTGACTCCTTCAGTATGGTACCCAGTGACAATGGGGTTGTGCCATTAGAGGTTTTCGACGGCATCGATGGAAATTATCAACAAGCTGTTGATACCATCTACGGAAATTCGTTTAGCAATCTGTTTCGACGTACCTATCGCCAACGATACAACCAAGCGATCGAGATGAACCAACTAGTCGGGGCAGCGGTAAGTGGTGTCTCTGAATTCAGTACGGTTTTTGGACCAGACGATTTTTCCCAATCCCTAAAGATGATAGCTAAAACGATCGCTGCGAATTCTCAGCTTGGCTCGCAGCGGCAGACCTTCTTCGTGAATTTTGGTGGCTGGGATCACCATGATGAAGTGATCAACTCCATGGCGGGCATGTTAAATTCCGTGAATAACGGGTTGGGATCTTTCCAAAAAGCTATGGGAGAGATAGGGCTTCAGAAAAACGTCACTACCTTTACCACGTCTGATTTTGGGCGAACATTAACGTCCAATGGGCGCGGTAGCGACCATGGTTGGGGTGGCAATCATCTTGTAATGGGAGGAAGCGTCGACGGAGGGAAGCTATTTGGTGACTACCCTGGTCTAGGCTTGGGTAACCCGCTCGACACTGGTCGGGGAGTCCTGATGCCCACATTGTCCACCGATCAATACTTTGCTGATCTGGCGCTCTGGATGGGTGTGTCGCCGTCGGCTCTGTACGACGTGATTCCGAACATCGGCCGGTTTTATTCACCCAGCAACACACAACCGGCCATCGGATTGTTTCGCTAACACAGTTGTTTGTCTTTAAAACTGTAAGCGGAAAACGGATGGGCGCATTACAATTTCGATCTCCAGTCTAGATAGGTATCCGTGTTAGCAAACTTATCTTCCATACGTTGAATCACACCGTTGGCATAGTCGACGGTTTCCACACCATCGAGGATGAGATCAGGTAGTCCTGTCTTGGTATACCGGATCTGAAAATTCAGCGTAATTCTGTCACCTTCTTCAGCAATATCAGGTGTGCCAAGTATGTCACGGCTTTCGGTTTTTCGTTCGAGTTGATCAACACTGTCTTTCAGTGCCGCTAGCACGGCAGGCCGACCTTCGGCTGTTGAGCCATCGCCAGGACAATAGTTTGCATCGTCGGCAAAATAGGTCTCCAGTCGAGTCCAGTCATCATCTGTCAATGACTCTTCAAACGATGCGGCGTAAGCGCTGAATAGGGATAGATTACTCATGTGGTTTACTCCAAATGAATCTACTTGTTGGAAACGAAGTATAAACCACATCTCCAAGATACTTTCGAGATCCGGGATCAATGCGGTTTAAACTTCCTGCCCCCTTTCCACCTGGACTTCGGCTATGATCCCTTCCCTGGGAAGACTTCTCGCTGACCGAGGCTGTTCTACCGGATTTCCAATACACGTACGGGCCTAACCCTACACGCTTTTTACCCGTATTCGATACTATTTTTAGACGCAAACGATAGGCAGTAGACATGACAAACTACCTCGACGAAAAAGTAATTGTAGTCACAGGCGCCGCTGGAGGCTTTGGCCAATTAATCTGCCAGAAGACCGCGGAACTCGGCGCCCGTGTCGTTGCAGCCGATGTTAATGAAGAGGCACTAAAAGTTATCGTCGACGCAATCGTCAGCGCTGGAGGCGAAGCAATCGCTGTCCAAACCGATGTTGCCCGTCGGGAGGATATGCATCACCTGGCCGATGCCGCGGTGGAGCACTTTGGCCAGATCGACGTTATGCTTAACAACGCCGGCGTCATGCCACTCGCCTTTTACGCTGATCACAAGGCGGCCGCCGACGCATGGGAAAAGTGTATCGATATCAACTTTAAAGGGGTACTGAACGGTATAGCGGCCGTTCACGACCAAATGATAAGGCAGGGACGAGGCCACGTCGTCAACGTAGCGTCTATTTACGGTAATTATCCGAGTGCAGGTGGCGGTGTGTATGGCGCCACCAAGGCAGCGGTTGTATTCCTTTCAGAATCGCTGCGGATGGAATCGCAGGGAAAAATTAAGGTCACCACCGTGCGACCTACTGGCGTGCCCGCCACAGGACTAGGCAAGGGTATCGTTAACCCTGCTGCGGTAAGCGGCTTACTCGGCGCCAACACGGCAGCGTACTTGTCTAAGTTCGAAGCAGCTGAAGCAGGGCAACTTCCAGCATCGCATTTGGATATCAATGACATAGAGTACTTTGCCTTGGATCCTTCCTCGCTCGCTGATCAAATCATTCATGCCATCAACCAGCCTTGGGGTGTCGCCATAACGGACATCACCGTGAGAGCATCGGGCGACGGATACGTTATTTAGCCCCCGCGTGCTTTCAGCCATGGCCCCGGGTGTACCTCTACCGGAAAGCTACCACCCTGACTTTCTGAGATGAAAGAAAGCGTGATCAAGATACTTTGGCAATCTGGGGAGTAGGTGGTTTAAAGTACCTAACTACAATAAGACTAGTCTGTCTCAAAACAACAGCAGGAGAACGCGATGGAAAACAATGTTATTCAGGACTACATCTCTGGCGATACAAGAGTTGGTTTAGATAAACTCCTTCGCCTTCAATTGAAAGTAGAAGGGTCAATCGCGTCAAAGTTTGGGATAACGTCGCTTGCGCCACTGGGTTTTTTGGTTGGGTTCGCAGTCGCATACTTTATATTTTCAACTTAGATTAGCCCGGGGGGCATGCGGTTTAAAATTCCTGTACTCTCTATTTGGGTTAACCTAAGAAGTGCGGTAACTAAAATGTTACGGTGTGCTAATACACCTTGACCAGGGCGCTTCGAGAAAACAGATTGGCGAACCACTCGCCTATTAACGAGTTCTCAGAGGCCCATATATGCGCTAGAGTAACGCTCACGAGGCCATCATTTCGGACACGATAATCTGGCCGCAGCGAGCGAAAACTCCATCTGAGGAGAACCACATGAGACCAAACCTAGTGAGTTGGCTAAACACAGCGAGCCGCACGTTTATCATCACGGCTATGGCTGGGTTTGCCCAGTTTGCTTACGCAGACTCCGAACATGCCGCCGCTTGGGGGCCCAGCATTGGTGCAACCGCCCCCCTCTTATCCGCTCTAGATCAAGACGGCCAGCAACAGGATTTGGAAAGCCTAAGCGGTACCAATGGATTGCTGTTTGTCTTCAACCGCTCTGTGGATTGGTGACCCTTCTGCATTCGTCAGTTCGTGAAACTGAATGACCTGAAAGATCAATTTGACGCCCTTGGTGTAGGTGTCGTCGGCATGACTTACGACACGCCCGAGATAATCCAAGCCTTTGATAAAAAGTGGGGCATTAATTTCCCGGTTCTGAAGGATGTAGAACGTGAACATGTCGAGGCCTGGGGGATTCGCAATCAAGAGTATGGTCCCGACACATTCGCTTATGGCGTACCCTACCCTGGCGTTGCCTTACTTTCGCCAGACGGCAAAATTCTGGCTAAATGGGCGGAAAGGGGTTACCGATCACGTGCAGACTGGTCAGAAGTACTCGAGGACGTTAGCACAATTGTCGGCAGCCGCTAGACCTCGTTTCATTTCAGACCAGGAAAGTGTTCAAGCATGAGTAAATTCAAAGTGATTCTGAGTTGGGTAGGTATTGTTATGCTCGGGCTTGCCCATGGGATTCTTGAAGATCTTATGTTTATCCGAGTCATCGTAGAGTATATGCCAGCTGATTGGGATATCACTGGCGATCTCTTTTTTATCTTTACGGTACCCCTCGCCCAATTAATGACCTTTGCAATTACCGGGACCTTAGCTTGGCACTTTCTGGGCCTTTGGCAATTACCGAAGCTGGTTACTTTTTGGGGGTGCTGGGTCGCCGCGCGCACAACATTTTTGTCAACGCTCCTTAACCCAATCCAAGACATTGCAATCTATCTGGCCTGGATCACTTTATGGTGCGTGATGGTGGGCTTATATGCTCGAGTCAAGCATCCGAAAGCACTCGCGGCTGATTGATCTCATCAAATGTTTTGCCCCTCGCATCCGGCAAAAGGCCTCACCGGGAGGTCAGCTAGCATGCTTTTTCAGTGTCATGAAATGAAAGACCAGACCTCCACCAGCGCCTGCCAGCCCCTGCAGAACCAATCCCATTATTTCTCGAGTCGGCGCAATACCACTGAGCCCGAGTACCGCCTTTAAAATGACGTGAATCGCAATCAGCGCAACAAAACCCGCTGAAACATAACCAACGAGTCTAAGGTCAGGGACATACTTGATGATCAATCCTGCGACGCCAAGACCGATTAGCATACCGATCGCGACCAGGGGTAAGTAAATGTCGAACATATGGGTTACATCATGGATCATGGCATCAATGCGCTGGCTAGTCGTGATATCGAATCCCATACCAATCACTGCTGCAATATTGCCCTGACTGACAAAAACAGCACCAAGAACATAGGCGGCGACCACCGCCAACAGGTAACCAACGACGATTTTCATGTACTCTCCAAATTAGATAGCGTTCCTGCGTATAATAGCGACTTTGTTAGACACACTGTACCGTTATGAAAAATCTATTACTGCTCATCACTCTTCTGTTTCCCACCCTAATCTTTGCTGCCGACTACCAGATGGACGTCATCGCTGAAGAATTGAACCACCCCTGGTCAATCGATTTCCTGCCAGAGGGCGGTTATCTGGTCGCAATGAAATCAGGCGAGGTGCACCTCATCACAGCAACTGGTGAAGTCAGTGATCCCATTGCTGGTGGTCCTGACACCTACTTTGAGAGCCAGGGTGGCTACTTCGACATACTTCTCGACCCTGACTACAGCACCAATCAGCAGGTCTATCTGTCCTACGCCGGCGGCACATCCGAGGCCAACGCAACCACCATTATGAGAGCGACGCTCAACAATAATGCCTTCGAGAACACAGAAACCATTTTCACTGCCTCGCCAACCAAGGCCACACCAGCTCACTACGGCGGTAAAATGCATTTTCTTCCTGATGGAACATTGCTGGTAACGACCGGTGATGGTTTCGAATACCGGGAAGCACCACAGGACACCAATAGCCATCTCGGCAAACTGATTAGAATCAACACCGATGGAAGTGTCCCTGCCGATAACCCCTTCGTGAACGGCGGAGGAGACCCAAAGGTTTACTCCTACGGGCACAGAAACCCTCAAGGTCTCGACCTTAGCCCTGATGGGAAGATCTATTTACATGAGCATGGGCCAAAAGGCGGTGATGAATTAAATCTCATCACCAAAGGTGCCAACTACGGTTGGCCTGCTGTCACCTACGGCGATAATTACAGTGGCGCCTACGTCTCTCCTCTCAAAGAAGCGCCAGGAACTCTACAGCCGCTCCACTATTGGGTACCAAGCATTGCCCCCTCTGGACTGCTTGTTTACTCCGGGAAAATGTTTCCCGAATGGCAGGGGGATTTCCTGGTCGGAGCTTTAGTCGACAACGAGGTTCGCCATCTTGATCTTCAAGGTAACACTATCGCTTCCGAGCAAGCGCTATTCTCTGAACTTGGGAAACGTATACGTGATATTCGTGAGGCACCGGACGGTTCCATCTTTATTCTCACGGACGGCGAGAAAGGCAGCGTGGTGCGAATAAGCCGGTAAAGAGCTTATCCTGCGTCAGGCACCTCGAGTGCTTGATTTGCATGGCTGATGATCCTCCACCGAAAAACTATTACTGGTAGTTCTTTTCGCAAATGAACCAATCAGGATGCTATTAGTATTCGGGATAAGTGCGGTTCAAACTCCCTATCCTCCTTGCACTTAAGTCATTTTCCCTTTGGTCTATTAGCCAAAGTCGAATTGGAGTATCTTTGCAGTTCGGTGACCATGTGCCTTAGGGATACGAAAGTGCGCGGTAAGCCAGTAAAAAGGAGCAATTTCCTCGTTGCCAAAGACCCGGCCTGTTCACAAGACAATCAAATGACCATTAAAAAACACTAACAAAGGAAAAGTGATGAAGCTATTTAACTCAGTTGGACCAAACCCAAAAGTAGTCAGGATGTATATGGCCGAGCGTGGTATCGAAGTCGACCTTGAAGAGGTAGACCTTATGGCTGGCGCAAACCGACAAGGTGATTACTTGAAACTGAATCCCGGTGGGCAGCTTCCTGCACTTGAACTCGACAATGGCGATGTCATCTCCGAGATTACCTGTATCTGCGAATATCTCGATGACCGGGATGGAGGAACAAGTTTGATTGGTACCACACCCGAGCAACGCGCTGAAACCCGGATGTGGATGCGGCGTATTGATTTAGGCATTCTTGAACCCCTCGCAAACGGTTTTCGTTATGCCGAAGGCCAACCCATTTTTAAAGATCGGATGACACTTATTCCTCACGCAGCAGCTGATCTGAAGGATCTCGCGCAGGAGAAAATAACGTGGCTGGATGGTTTGATGGAGGGCAAAGAGTTTGTATGTGGTGACCGGTTTACGCTGGCGGATATTATGTTGTTTGTCTTTCTTGAGTTTGGTTCACAGGTGGGGCAGCCGCTTAACGAAGCCAATAAAAATATAGGCGCGCTTTACGAACGAATTGGGTCGCGCGCCAGCGCCGCCGCCTGAGTCGCCAGGCGTAATGTCATTTGGTTTTTAATTGGGGTCATTAGGCAATGTCATATGAGTGCATAAAAGTAACCAAACAGAATCACGTCACCAGTGTGTTGCTTAATCGCCCCGATGCTTTGAATGCCATTACGCCAGAGATGCACCACGAGCTTCAGGACGCATTTGATGTCTTTTCAAAAGATGAGAATGAGTTTGTAGCGGTTATTCGCGGGGCTGGCGATCGTGCTTTTTGTGCTGGCAGTGATTTAAAAACCATTGCCGCTGGGGGATTCAAAGCGTACCCAAAAAGCGGGTATGCAGGATTGATTGAGCGTTTCGATCTAAATAAACCACTGATTGCCGCCGTTGATGGCTTTGCGCTGGGCGGGGGTTTTGAAGTGGCCCTGGCCTGCGACATCATTGTCGCCACCCATCGTTCAAGTTTTGGGCTGCCAGAGCCGTTGGTCGGTGCTGTTGCTCTGGGTGGCGGGATTCACCGATTGGCGCGACAGATTGGTCTGAAACAGGCGATGGGGATGGTGCTTACTGCCGACCGTGTGTCGGCGAATGAAGGCTTTCGTATGGGCTTTGTCAATCAGGTCGTTGATACCGATGCACTTGATAAGACGGTGGATGAGGTTTGTGAAAAAATCCTACGCTGCGCGCCGTTGTCCGTCGCAGCTTCCAAAGAAGCCATGTTGTCGGGCCTTGGTGAACCAGACCTGGCGGCGGCCATGCGCGAGCAAGAAGGATATCCTGCTTTTTACAAATGGCGGCGAGCTGAAGATACGGTCGAAGGGCCCAGAGCGTTCGCCGAGAAGCGGCCACCGATCTGGCAAGGAAAGTAACCCTAGCCTGACCTTCCTCGATGCGGTTCAAACTTCCTATCCCCAGCAATGCCTCGATAAGACACCCGGGGTTGTTCCCGGTGCGTGCTAGACTATCTCTCAAATAGTTGAGCCACCACTCAAATAGTTGAGACATCAATAGTTGGGACATCAATAGTTGGGACATCGATATGGCGTTATGGCAAAAAAGCGCGGTTGAACTATCGGCAGGGCTTCGCTCCAAACAATTTTCCGCAACGGAGATCATCGAAAGCACGCTGGCGAGAATTGCCGAAGCTAACCCGGGTTTAAACGCAATCGTTGAAATCTTCCCAGAGCAAGCCCTGGCTCAAGCGCAACAGGTTGACCAAAAGGTTGCCCGTGGTCAGGAACTGAAACCCCTTGATGGAATCCCAACGTCGATCAAAGTCAATGTCGATGTGGAAGGGATGTCGAACA
>JABGVY010000193.1 GCA_018645845.1 Gammaproteobacteria bacterium
AAAGGTTTACTCCTACGGGCACAGAAACCCTCAAGGTCTCGACCTCGGCCCTGATGGAAAGATCTATTTACATGAGCATGGGCCAAAAGGCGGTGATGAATTAAATCTCATCAGTAAAGGTGCCAACTACGGTTGGCCTGCTGTCACCTACGGCGATAATTACAGTGGCGCCTACGTCTCACCTCTCAAACAAGCGCCGGGAACTGTACAACCGCTCCACTATTGGGTGCCAAGCATTGCCCCCTCTGGACTGCTTGTTTACTCAGGGAAAATGTTTCCCGAATGGCAGGGGGATTTTCTGGTCGGAGCTTTAGTCGACAACGAGGTTCGCCATCTTGATCTTCAAGGTAACACCATCGCTTCCGAGCAAGCGCTATTCTCTGAACTCGGGGAACGTATACGGGATATTCGCGAGGCACCGGACGGTTCCATCTTTATCCTCACGGATGGCGAGAAAGGCAGCGTGGTTCGAATAAGCCGGTAAAGAGGCTATTCTGGATCAGGCACCTCGAGTGCTTGATTTACGTGGCTGACGATCCTCCACAAAAAAACTATTGCTGGTACTTCTTTTCGCAAAAACCTCAATCGAGATGTTTTTGAAAACCCGGGTAAATGGATTTACAATTTCTATCGCCTAGGGGCAAGGAAATAACGTGGCAGAAATTGAGCATTTACCCTCCGACTCTCAAGTTTCAGACATTGTGGATGTCCTCGAGCAGCATGGTGCTGCTATCGTCGATGGGTTCGTTAGCCATGAATGGCTGAAACAATTTAACTCCGAGATTCAGACCTCTGTCGACGATTACGAACCTTATGACTATGGGGGGCGTGATGCGGCGGAGTTTATGGGCTACAAGACCGTGCGCATTGGTGGCCTGATTTCTAAAGCACCCTGTTATGCGGAGCTTATCAGTGATTCCCGTTTACTCGGTGTTATGGATCATGTTCTGAAGCCAAACTGCGGCCAATATCGACTTAACTCGAGTGAGATCATTGAAATCCACGGCGGAGAAACCGCGCAGGAGTTGCACATTGATGACATGATCTGGCCAGTGTCTTCCTGGAACGATGATCGTATTCTGCAATTCAATGTCATGATAGCTGGTACAGATTTCACTGAAACCAATGGCGCAACATGTGTGGTTCCCGGCAGTCACAAGTGGGATGACGTCTGGCGTGAAGTGCAGCCAGATGAGATTGCTCGAGCCACGATGAAAGCGGGCAGCGCTGTCTTAATACCCGGAAGGACATTGCATGGTGGTGGTGCGAATACAGATGGTACTCCACGCCGCGCCATTGTGGCTTCTTACCTGCTGGGGTTCCTGCGCGCACAAGAAAACCCTTATCTTCACACCAGCGTTGATATGGCCCGTGGTTGGTCAGCAACCGTCAGATCTCTAATGGGTTATGACCTATACGCTTACTACGATGGTGACATGGACGCTGGACCGCTTGGCTACCATAACTACAGAAGCCCGGCAGAACTGTTCGATTAGGAGATGATCAATCCGGCCGCCTCTAAGACAGAAGATCGCCGGCTATTACGACATTGACCATCCTCGACCAAAAAACGCCCCCTGTGACTTATCTTCGCAAATGAACCAATCAGGATGCTATTAATATTCGGGATAAGTGCGTTTAAACTCCCTATCCTCCTTGCACTTAAGTCATTTTCCCTTTGGTCTATTAGCCAAAGTAGAATTGGAGTATCTTTGCAGTTCGGTGACCATGGGCCTTAGGGAAACGAAAGTGCACGGTAAGCCAGTAAAAAGGGGCAATTTCCTCGTTGCCAAAGACCCGGCCTGTTCACATGACAATCAAATGACCATTAAAAAACACTAACAAAGGAAAAGTGATGAAGCTATTTAACTCAGTTGGACCAAACCCAAAAGTAGTCAGGATGTATATGGCAGAGCGTGGCATCGAAGTCGACCTTGAAGAAGTCGATCTTATGGCTGGCGCAAACCGACAAGGTGATTACTTGAAACTGAATCCCGGTGGGCAGCTTCCTGCACTTGAACTCGATAATGGCGATGTCATCGCCGAGATTACCTGTATCTGCGAATACCTCGATGACAAAGACGGAGGAACAAGTCTAATTGGTACCACACCAGAGGAGCGTGCTGAAACTCGGATGTGGATGCGGCGTATTGATTTGGGCATTCTTGAACCTCTCGCGAACGGTTTTCGTTATGCCGAAGGCCAACCCATTTTTAAAGATCGGATGACGCTTATTCCTCACGCAGCTTCTGACCTGAAGGATCTCGCGCAGGAAAAAATAACGTGGCTCGATGGTTTAATGGAGGGAAAAGAGTTTGTATGTGGTGACCGGTTTACGCTTGCAGATATTATGTTGTTTGTCTTTCTTGAGTTTGGTTCACAGGTGGGGCAGCCGCTAAACGAGGCCAACAAAAATATAGGAGCGCTTTACGAACGAATTGGGTCGCGCTCTAGCGCCGCCGCCTAAGTCGCCAAGCGTCATGTCATTTGGTGTTTAATCGGGGTAATTGGACGATGTCATATGAGTGCATAAAAGTAACTAAACAAAATCACGTTACCAGTGTATTGCTTAATCGCCCCGATGCTATGAATGCCATTACGCCAGAGATGCACCACGAACTTCAGGATGCATTTGATGTTTTTTCAAAAGATGAGAATGAGTTTGTAGCGGTTATTCGTGGAGCTGGCGATCGTGCTTTTTGTGCTGGCAGTGATTTGAAAACCATTGCGGCTGGTGGCTTTAAAGCCTATCCGAAAAGCGGCTACGCAGGATTGATTGAACGGTTCGATCTGAACAAGCCACTGATTGCCGCGGTTGATGGCTTTGCGTTGGGTGGAGGTTTTGAGGTGGCGCTGGCTTGCGACATTATTGTCGCAACCCATCGTTCAAGTTTTGGGCTGCCAGAGCCTTTGGTGGGTGCTGTCGCTCTGGGTGGCGGTATTCACCGGTTGGCACGACAAATTGGTCTGAAACAAGCGATGGGGATGGTGCTTACCGCAGACCGCGTGTCGGCTGATGAAGGCTTTCGTATGGGCTTTGTCAATCAGGTTGTTGATACCCAAGCGCTTGATAAGACGGTGGATGAAGTTTGTGAAAAAATCTTACGCTGTGCGCCGTTGTCCGTCGCAGCCTCCAAAGAAGCCATGTTGTCGGGCCTTGGTGAATCAGACCTGGCGGCTGCCATGCGCGAGCAAGAAGGATATCCTGCTTTTTACAAATGGCGGCGAGCTGAAGATACGGTCGAAGGGCCCAGAGCATTTGCTGAGAAGCGGCCACCGAACTGGCAAGGAAAGTAGTCCTTGCCAGATATTTCACAAAGCCCCTCCAATTTCCTATCCCCAACACTGCCTCGATAAGACACCCGGGGTTGTTTCCTGTGCGTGCTAGACTGTCTCTCTAATAGTTGAGACATCAATAATAGGGACATCAATAATAGGGACATCGATATGGCGTTATGGCAAAAAAGCGCGGTTGATCTATCCGCAGGGCTTCGCTCCAAGCAATTTTCCGCAACGGAGATCATCGAAAGCACGCTGGCGAGAATTGCCGAAGCTAACCCGGGTTTAAACGCACTCGTTGAAATCTTCCCAGAGCAAGCCCTGGCTCAAGCGCAACAGGTTGACCAAAAGGTTGCCCGTGGTCAGGAACTGAAACCCCTTGATGGAATCCCAACGTCGATCAAAGTCAATGTCGATGTGGAAGGGATGTCGAACA
>JABGVY010000333.1 GCA_018645845.1 Gammaproteobacteria bacterium
CCCAGGTAATTAACGGTTATCCAGATTGGAAACGTCAGGGCGAGCGCAATCCCGGCGAACAACCACGCGGCCAGGAACTTACCCACCACAATATCTAAACGCGATAACGGTAATGTCATCAGCAATTCCAGCGTTCCGCTTTTGCGCTCCTCAGACCACAACCGCATTGAGATAGCCGGGATAAGGAACAGGTAAAGCCATGGGTGGAAGCTGAAAAATGGAATCAAATCCGCCTGCTGCCGTTCATAAAAGTTACCAAGGTAGAAGGTAAACACCCCCGACAGCACCAGAAAGATCGCGATGAAAACGTAGGCGATTGGGGTCGCGAAGTATCCGAGCAATTCGCGCTTCAAAATTACTGAGAATCTCATCGTGATTCCCCCTCGGTCAAAGACCTGAATACATCATCAAGCCTGCCTGTCTCGACGTACAATGAATCTACTGTCCAGCCCTTCGACCGCGAGAGTTCAAGGACCGTTGCAAAGAGCGTGGCATCGTCCTCCTCTGGAAGAATCGTTACGCCACCCTCTGTGAGGATGGCCTCTTTCACAGAACTGATCGATCCGGCGGCTTCGACTATTTCAGCGAGTGTTGCTGACGAGGATTTAAGTGTTACAGCGCCATGATAGGGGCTCATTGCCAATAATGACTGAGGTGTTCCATCCGAGACGACCCGCCCTTTCGCGAGGACCATGGCGCGATTACAAACAGCAGTAACTTCCTCCAGAATATGTGTGGAAACAATAACGATCTTGTCTCTGGACAACCCTTTAATCATCTCGCGAACCTGGTGTTTCTGGTTTGGGTCAAGACCGTCCGTGGGCTCATCCAGAATTAAGACATCCGGGTCGTGCAGAATTGCTTGCGCTAACCCAACACGTCTTTTAAACCCCTTTGACAGCGTTTCGATCCGCTGACCAAGAACATCCTGCAGGGACATGACATCGATTGTCTCGCCCAGACGGTTGGCCCGTTCAACACCAGTGAGGCCCCTTGCATCTGCAATGAATTGCAGGAATTCAAGTGGTGTCATCTCGTCGTAAGCAGGCGCTCCTTCCGGGAGATAGCCGATACGGCGCTGGGCGGTGAGGCTGTCTTGCCACATATCACTACCCCAAATTCTTACCTCACCACTGGTGGGTCGAAGAAACCCCGTCAGCATTTTCATCGCCGTAGACTTGCCGGCACCATTCGGACCCAGGAAGCCCAGAATCTCCCCTGGTACCAGTTTGAATGACAGATCCTCTACCGCCGCAAAGTCACCGTAGTACTTTGTCAGATGACTTACTTCAATCATGAAGCTGTTTACCTCTATTTTGACTAGCAATTTCGACCGGCTATGGTAAACCATCGCCGATCGTTGTTTCTACACATCTTTGGGAAATCGTTTTGAACGATGGTATTGGAAAGCCTGATGAAATGAGCCACAGAAAACCTATTTCTGCTCCCGGTGAACCCTTTCTGTAAATCGTGGGACACACCAATAGCAGATTATTTTTTGGGGGGGAATGAAGTCTGTGGTGATCGGCCGGTCTTCCCAACGGCCTGCTGCCCGGGGGGGGTAGCACACCACAGGCTTCACTTTTTCTTTCCAGCACCGGCCTTGTCTACGCAAATACTTCCTGCGACTATTTGCCATCCAAATGAATGACTCAATCGATCAACATGGCCCAGAAAAAGGATCGTATCACCAGAGAGGAAGCATTAAGCTTTCTGCTGACTTACATTGTAGTTGAACAGAATCATCAACTGGTTCTTGACCAACTTGCACTGTTTAACCTGACTAATCTTGCACTAAGAGCAGTAGAAGAAATGGCCGACAGTGAGGGAATCATTCCGCACGAGGCGATAGAATCACTGGCCAAAGAATACCTGGACGCCCTATGACTCGCCTTCCCATGGATCCCGCAGCCATCATCTTTGATCTGGATGGTACGCTATTGGACACGGAACCACTCTATACGGCCGCTGCACAAAGGGTTCTTGACCCTCATGGGCACGTCTACAGCATGGAACTGAAACGTAAGGTGATGGGAGGCGACTCGATGCGAAGTGCCCAATTGACCATCGATGAATTCGATTTGCCGATGACCGCGAAAGCGTTTCTGGCTGCGAGAGAGGTCCATCTCAAAGCCCTCTTCCCAGACGCCGAAGAAATCCCCGGCGCTGGTGACTATCTTCGCCACCTCTATTCAACCAATATTCCAGCGGGAATTGCGACCAGCTCGCACCAACATCTATGCGACCTGAAGATCAACAAGAGAGATTGGCGCGCGCTGCTCACGACGGTAGTTTGTGGTGATGACGCGGAGCTGCACAAGAGCAAGCCGGAACCGGACATATTCTTACTGTGTGCCCAGCGAATGGGTATTAAGCCCGAAGATGTCATCGCCTTTGAAGACTCTAGAAATGGTGTTCTGGCCGCCAAAGCGGCAGGTATGACCGTTGTGGCTATCGAAAGTCCATATACTTCACCGGAAGACCTGCAGGAAGCAGATCTGGTTATTGAAAACTACCGTTCCCTATTGAATTAGTCTTTTAAAGGGCACCGAGACCGCTGGGTCACCTGGTTCCGGGACTCCATATTTTGTGTCATCGTCCGGCGCATCATAGCCTGCGGACCCGAGCTGGCAATATTGCATTGCAACATTCGATCGCTCTAAACTGCGCCTACCCAAGAAAAAGCGCCCGTCATCGGGGGAAACCAATGAACATCAGTGTCAATGTCGATATAACCCCGCAGGAGATTCGGTGCTCTATGAGACGGCCCGCTATTCAGGGTTTGGTCAGCAAGAACAACAAGATAGCGTCAAACAAGAAACGTGCTAAATGAACCGGGGGACTGCACTGATCACGGGCGCCTCCTCGGGTATAGGTGAAGCATTCGCGCGCATTTTTGCTGCCGAAGGCTTTGATCTTGTGCTTACCGCACGAAGAGAGGGAAAACTGCATGAACTGGCAGCTGACCTACCCACCACCACTAAAATAGTTGTCCTGCCCGCCGACCTTTCCACGACGGAGGGAATCACCGCCTTTGGTGAGTTGGTATCCGGCCAATCCCTGGAGATCGATGTGTTGGTCAACAACGCCGGGATGATGGTCGAAGAGGAATTCGCCAACCTAACAACTGAGCAGATTGAACGCACTATCACACTCAACATCACGGCGATGACCCAGTTGATCCACCAGTTTTTGCCCGCAATGAAAGCTCGAAAGTCAGGCAGGGTTCTAAATGTTGCATCGGTGGCAGCGTTCCACCCTGTGCCAGGCATGGATATTTATGCGGCCACAAAGGCATATGTTTTATCTTTTAGTGAAGCCCTGGCAGAAAACCTGCGAGACACCGGTATTTCGGTCACCGCGCTCTGCCCTGGTCTAACGGACACAGACATGGCGGACACGTCAGTCGCCGAGGCTATGCCTGCTTTTATGGTCTCGCAGCCAGACGAGGTTGCCCGATCAGGCTTCGACGCGTTGATGAACCGAGAAGTTATCTGCATCCCCGGCAACGCGAATCGACTTGCGGTTGCCTGGGCGCAGCATCAGCCCCGTTGGCTGGTCAGGGGCCTGGGCGGATTGGCGAACAAGCTGACGCCTAATAAATAGTGCCAGACACTCAAAGCACTATCGGATTCGCGGCGAGAAACCGGTTGCCTCGAATCGAGTTAACCACTCATTTGCGTCTGGATGAACACCTCTCGAAAGAACCTTGCACAGTATGTCCTGCTTACTGCGCGCCACGATATTAGCCAGTAGCCTGCACCAGAGAAGCGGACGCTAGCGCCTGGATCGCCTTGGCAAGATTGCGATCTTTATCGGTTAACTGATTGCCCGCATCGTGAGTCGTCAATCGAATCGTTACGCGATTATAAACGTTGCTCCATTCAGGATGATGTTGGTGTTGCTCGGCGAGCGCCGCAACGTCGGTCATAAACGCGAACGCATCCACAAAGTTCTTAAACTCCAACTCTGCAACCAGGGCGTCTTCCAATTGATTCCACATGACCTGCCAACTCTTCCTTTTTGTAAAAAGCGACGTGCTGAAATGAGTCGCCCGATAAATTTAAGGTCATTGTAGCTCGACACCAGACCAATGAGGAACACAACCAGTGCTAGAATGCGCAGCGGCGAGAATAATATTCTCAGTAATCTGTAAACAGATAGCCTGATCGCTTTTCGCCCCACCAACCAAATGTAAGAGGTCTACCGATAGATGTTCAATAAGATCAGGGAAATGGGCATTCTCAGAAACATGCTCCACTGCACCGCTATTATCTTCGCATTGCTAATGCCCTTTGCGCGCGATCCGCAATATTCAGATTCATGGAATCTTTTTTTTGGCGGCATTCTACCTGCAACAGGCCCCATCATCGTCATTATCATCGGTCTTGATCTGATGATGAGCAAGATTTGGAAAGCCGAAGCCAGCCCAGAACGCATCGAACATTTAAACGGTATCATTAGAGCCCATTTGATCGTTGGGGGCGCGTTATTGGCTTCCTGGCTACTGGTCTTTTTACCCGTTTTGACCTAAGCCTGTTGACCGTTTGGTGCGCGCAAAGGCGTTCGGAACCTGCCACCCCCCCTTCGCACCAGTTTTTGGAGGAGAAATTGGCCTTGCTCAGCGCTATTCTTGACATGCAAAGGCTCAATGAGGACAATTCGCGCCTTTTCTGCCAAGCAACCCTTACGATGGCTACGTAGCTCAGCTGGTTAGAGCACAGCATTCATAATGCTGGGGTCGGTGGTTCAAGTCCACCCGTAGCTACCAACTCGCTTTCTTCGCAAAGCGAAGAAAGTCGAGGCCGACAGTGTTTCCACCGAAGGTGAAAATCGCGAGAGGCGAATCCTAAAATCTCAGTTGTGCCCAAACCGTGCCCACCTCGCGCCCAAAGGTCACACCTTCTTAAGCAGTTCACCCGGCTCAATCTCAAAGTAGTCACACAACGCACTGATCGTATCCGTGTTCGTGTTGTACCCAGGTACGTTTGAAATCCTTGTCAATGTTGGTCGGGAAATTCCCGTTTCTTCACTGACCTCGTTCAAAGTAATTCGACGTCCTTCCTTGAAGGACTTCTCATCCAATGCCTGCCTGAAAAGAATGCGAATCACTACACTCAACCACC
>JABGVY010000052.1 GCA_018645845.1 Gammaproteobacteria bacterium
CCGTTCGCAAGGCCCGGGAAAGGTTTTGTGGTTTCAACTACTCGATGGCCCGAGTCAAACAACGTCGACGTTGACATCGTCTCGGTTCACTTCGACTTCCTACGACACAACCAACGCCTCAAGGAAGCGAAGAAACTCATTGCCGTACTTCAAGATAGACGCAATCCACGCATCATCATGGGTGACCTGAACAGTGACTACGGCGGTGACAACCCACTCATACCTCTACTGGAAAATGCCCTGGGGGTGTCTACATGGGAACCTTACGCTCCGATTGTCACCTTCCCGAAACTGCAAAAACGATTGGATTGGGTTCTGGTTTCAAATGACATCCAAATCGTCAGCCATGCAATATTGTCAGACACTTTGTCCGATCACCGAGCAGTGGTAGCCGAACTTCGACTGCTGGAAATATAGGGGGCTCGGTGCCAGGACTATCCAGCAGCACGACCCTGTTGCGCCTGCTTTAGCAGGTACTCTTCATAAGTCCCATGAAAGTCATTAAGCTGTTGGTCTCTTATCTCAACGATTCTGGTTGCCAGCGAAGAAACAAACTCCCGGTCATGGCTTACAAAAATCAAAGTACCTTCGTAGTGCTCAAGCGCCAGGTTCAGCGCTTCAATCGCCTCCATATCAAGGTGGTTCGTTGGCTCATCCAGCAACATGACGTTAGGTAAAGACATAATCAGCTTGCCAAACAACAGGCGGTTTTTTTCACCACCAGAACAGACATTGACAGATTTCTTGAAATCTTCAGAGGAAAACAATAATCGCCCCAATGTTGCCCTGACAATCTGGTCGTCGTGGCTTTCATTGCGCCACTGGCTCATCCAGTCAAACAGATTGAGCTCTGATTCAAATTCAGCACTTGTATCCTGAGGGCAGTACCCAAGGGAAGCATTCTCTGCCCATTTGATTAAACCCGTTTCTGCCTGAAGGTCGTTCATCAGGCACTTCAGAAGAGTTGACTTACCAACACCGTTCTCCCCAATGATGGCAACGCGGGCACCGGCTTCGATGATCATGTTTCCGTCTGTAAACAGGGTTTCGTCATCAAAGCTGTGGCCAAGACCTTCGAGTGTCAGCGACAGCCTGTGGAGCTTGCTATCTTGCTCAAACCGAATATAAGGGCTTACTCGGCTCGAAGGTTTAATATCCGTAAGTTCTATTTTCTCAATTTGCCGAGCTCTTGAAGTCGCCTGCCGCGCCTTGGATGCATTAGCAGAAAACCTGCTGACGAAGTGCTTAAGCTCCAGTATCTGAGCTTTCTTCTTAGCGTTTTCCGACTGTACTCTTTCTCTTGCGTGGGTAGACGCAATCATGAAGTCATCATAATTACCCGGGTACACTTTTAGGGTCCCGTAATCGATATCTGCCATATGGGTACAAACTGCATTCAGGAAATGTCGATCGTGAGAGACAATCACCATAGTGCTTTTGCGTTCGTTTAACGTATCTTCGAGCCAGCGGATCGTGTGGATGTCGAGGTTATTAGTTGGTTCATCAAGCAACAGGATGTCCGGATCCGCAAACAGCGCTTGCGCCAGCAACACCCGAAGCTTCCAACCTGGCGCTACCTCGCTCATCGGACCATAGTGCAGCGTTTCGTCAATCCTGGCCCCTGCCAGAATCTCGCAGGCACGACTTTCCGCACTGTAACCATCCATCTCCGCAAACTGGACTTCAAGATCAGCCACTTTAATGCCATCTTCTTCCGACATTTCCGGCAAAGCATAGATTCGATCGCGCTCCCGCTTGATCTCAGCCAGTTTTTTATCGCCCATAATGACAGTATCAACAACGCTGAATTCCTCATAAGCGAACTGGTCCTGGCTTAGTTCACCCACCCGCAGGTTTTTATCAATACTCACATTTCCAGAAGTAGGTTCCAGAGCGCCGCTCAGGATCTTCATAAAGGTAGACTTACCGCAACCATTGGCGCCTATCAACCCATATCGGTTGCCCGCATTGAATTTGACGGAGATATTTTCAAACAAGGGCTTGGAGCCAAATTGAATGGTAACGTTTGCTGTGCTGATCACGCTGATTCCTGCTCTATATTAGATTAATTAATGATAGCCTGAGCTTTTGGGTGCGCACTATAAAATGTTGCGGGTGGTGAAACAATGCTGTTTTTCAGCACTTTCAACTTGCCGAGTCATTTCCCACCGAAGATTTCTTTCGCGGTTTGCGCTTCTTGTCTTTGTCACTACTATTGGATTTCTTCTTCCGCTTCTGCTCACCAGTGGCTGGCTTCCTCGACTTCTTTACTGAAGCCTTTTTGTCTGATACCGCCTTTCGGGAAGGTGTCTTGCCACCATCGCTGACTGCAACCCTGGAGATTTTCAGCTTCTGACCTCCGATCCAGACTTTCTGCAGGTCATTGAACACCGCCCTGGGCATACCTTCGGGAAGTTCGATAAAACTGAATTTATCCCTGATATCAATGTGTCCAATGTGCTCTGCATCAAGTCCCGCCTCGTTAGCAATGGCACCAACAATATTCCCCGGTTGCACTTCATGATCGTGACCGATCTCGATACGAAAGCGTTCCATGCCCTCGGCAAGCTTCTTTTCCGGTCGAGCCTTACCTTTCCCCTCTCGTCTAAACGGCGCCTCGCCTTTCCCTGAGCCCCCTTTGCGCTCTCTTGGTGCTTTCTTTTCTGGCTCTAAAAGGAGAGATTTTTCACCCATAGAAAGTTTCGCTAACGCGGCGGCAATCTCGATTGGCGATACATCATGTTCCAACTCGTAGGATTCAAGAATACCCTGCATGAATTCAAGCGAGCCACCTGCAAGTGTGTCCGTAATAGTCTGTTTGAACCGCGAGATTCTCTGGCTGTTCACCATCTCTGTGCTGGGCAAGGTCATCGCTTCTACTTTCTTACGAGTTGCCTTTTCAATGGCGGCCAGCATTCGCTTTTCCCTTGGAGCAACAAAAAGAATTGCTTCACCCTTCCTTCCTGCCCTGCCAGTTCGACCGATACGATGAATGTATGCTTCAGCATCGTAGGGGATGTCGTAGTTTATAACGTGACTAATCCGATCAACATCCAGGCCTCTTGCGGCGACATCCGTTGCCACCAAAATATCGATGCTGCCTTTCTTCAGTCGCGCGACCATTTGTTCACGGTTTTTTTGAGGCATATCACCATTGAGCGCCTCGGCAGCGTAACCTCTTGCCGCGAGTCGTTCTGCAAGTTCAGTCGTCGCAATTTTAGTCCGGACGAAAAGCAATACAGCATCGAATGGTTCGACTTCCAATATTCGGGTCAATGCATCCAGTTTATGCAGATTGCTGACCAGCCAGTAACGCTGACTGATGGACTCGGCCGTCGCCGTTTTAGCTTTAATCGCTATATTGAGAGGATCCTTGAGATACCTTTTAGTTATCTTCTGAATTTGCTTTGGCATGGTTGCTGAAAAAAGCGCAATCTGGCGATTCTCCGGGGTCTGTTCCATGATCCATTCAACATCATCAATAAAACCCATACGAAGCATCTCATCAGCCTCATCGAGCACCAGCGCTCGCAACTTGTCGAGTTTCATCGTGCCCTTCCGGATATGGTCCATCACTCTACCGGGTGTACCCACCACCACATGGACGCCACGGCGGAGCGCCCTGATCTGCCCGGAATATTCCTGCCCACCGTAAACAGGCAGAACGTGAAAGTCTTTCAGGTGGTTGGCATACCGTTGAAACGCTTCTGCTACCTGAATAGTCAACTCCCTTGTTGGCGTTAGCACTAATACCTGCTGATAACGGCTATCAAGGTCGATATTCGCCAGTAGCGGCAAAGCAAAGGCCGCAGTTTTGCCAGTGCCCGTGGGTGCGTGGCCAAGCAGGTCCGTGCCCTCCAGCAATGGTGGAATAGCCTCAAGCTGGATAGGAGAAGGTGTTTCATAACCGACGTCTTCAAGCGCCTGAATCAATTCAGACGGCAATCCAAGCGACTGGAAGCTTGAAACCGGTTCAGGTTTTGACATGTCGACCTCGGGGAACCAGATACCAGAAGCAGTATCTGTGGGGCCGCGAGTATAGTTTCAATAGCGCAAAAATCAATCTAAATCGAGAATCAAACGGTAAAGTGCTGATCGGGCCCCGAGTTTCCGGCGTTGACTGCCACACTCAAAAGAGCGAGCGGCAGCTCTATGCCTTAATATCCAAGGCATCCTATTGAATGGTAAGCTTTCTACTCTCACTCAATTGTAGCTATAAAAATTGTGAACCTTATCTATACCCAAAAAAGACTGTGCCTCACGTTACTCCTGATTGCACTGAGCTTCCTAAACGCTGATTTTTCTGCATCCGCCGCGGAACCAAAGAACCAGCCCAGAGTCGCTGTCCAGGAGCAAACAAGAACCTATACTGACCGATCTTCGGGGTTTTCCCTGGAGCTTCCAAAAGACTTCCGACTGTCAAGCGAACAAGGTGACCTGCTCTATTTTCAGTCTCCTAAGCGCAAAGGCACTATGATTGTTCGAACCGTTCCTGGGTTATCCCTGCGCACCGTGCAGGACAGGCTGCGAAACGGTTTACATGCAGAGGCCATTAGCATCAATCCAACAGGGTCTCCGGAGTCACTTCAACTTCAAGGCGCCCAGGGATTGATGATGGACGCTAGCGGCAACATACAGGGCCGAGAATTACTCGGGAAACTGGCGGGTATCTTCGGGCCTAATGGCCAGGGGTACATGGTGCTTATCGGCTCAGTACACGAACGCTGGATTGGCTTTCGAAATACCGCCAACAACATGATCGACTCCTTCAAGGTGACCAGGGCCGAGCCAGGGTTTGAGCATGAAAGGTGGGAATACCGCCTGGCAGGGGCTCATCTTCTTCATTACGGTAAGCAGGGCAACTACACTAACGGAGCAGTCTACGCGCAGGAGTACCACTTTTGCAGGGATCGTACTTTTCAATCGCGATTTAACACCGCCCAGACCCAATTTGACGGCTGGTCGACCTATACATCTTCGACGGGCCGCAAAAGCAAAGGCACCTGGAGTGTCAGCCCTGAGGGTAACGACGCTTACCTTATCCTAGTGAACAAGAGAGGTCCGCAGCAAATGTTCCTCTTATCCGAGCGCGAGGGTCGCATCGTCATGGACAACGCTCCCTTCCAGTTCGCGACCAATACGCTATGCCCTGACTAATGGGCCCTGACTAATGGGCCCTGACTAATGGGCCCTGACTAATGGGCCCTGACTAGTGGGCCCTGACTAGTGGGCCCTGACTAGTGGGCCCTGGCTAGTGGGCCCTGAGCAACATGCTCCTGAGTCGACTCTCGGCGCAGCGCCAGTTAGTTGTGTTTTGGCCCATTGCTTCTTGCCATCCAAAACGATACAAACCCTGCAGATCAATAGGATGATGGTTTTGAACGAAGGACCAACGCGACTACCTATATCACTATATAATCACTTACGGATGTTAGCTTCCTTTTGATACTACCTTCGACACACAACTGAGCTTGTTGTTGGTATTTAGGCAAACTACACTAACCTGTTTATAAGGAAACAATTATGCGACACCTGACTTTATTACTATTGGTTTTCCTTGCCGGCTGCGCTGCGCCCAAACCAATGATTGACTTCGACCCTTCACACAACTTTTCGAAGTATCGAACCTTTGCCTTTATCTCCGATAATCCAATGATAATAGCCGAGGGTTTGCCGGGCGTTAGCCCC
>JABGVY010000080.1 GCA_018645845.1 Gammaproteobacteria bacterium
AGAAATTATTTGCTGGTGGACACAAACCTTGAACAAGCAGACAGCAGTATTGAGGCGCAACGCGAGTCTCTAATGCAACTGGTCAGGGACGAGCTTCGAGCACTGCCCTGTGAAACCCTTGGAAATCCGCGCACGCGGCTCATTGAGGCCCTCATAGAACAGACCAAGTACTACATGAAACTCCGGGAAAATTCCCGCTTCTATCACATCATGGCTTTCTACGCCGTGCGCCTGAAAATTTTGAAAATCGAGCAGGAACTGCTCAACAAAAAGGTCATGAAATGTAAGGACGATATTTTCTTCCTTCATTGGGACGAAATAGTTCAACTGCAGACAGGCGAATCTGACTGGGCTGATGTCGAGGATACAATTCGAACGCGGCGTATGGAACATATTCGCCGGGGCAAAATGGTGCCGCCTAAAACCATCGGCATGGATTTAGAGGAAATCGAAGAATATGACGATGAATATGACGATGAAAAAGCGTTGTCTGGCCAAGGTGCATCCCCGGGCAGATACGAAGGTATTGCAAGAGTCATTATGGATCCGGCGACCGACAATGAGATAGAACCAGGCGAAATTCTCATAGCACCCTACACTGATCCAGCCTGGACGCCCCTGTTTCTTACCGCAAATGCCGCAGTAATTGAAGTTGGAAGTTATCTGTCCCACGCGGGCACCATCGCAAGAGAATACGGTATGCCGTGCGTTGTCGATGTCGCCAACTGTACTAGCAAAATCACAACAGGAACGCGCATATCGGTTGATGGTTCCAACGGTAAAGTGACGGTCCTGACGCAGCAGGAGCCCATATGATCCTGTCCGTCTTTATGTTCTTCATCGGCATTCATTTTATGATCATGCTACTGGCGGCATGTTATCGAAGCATTGACCTCTGGTATCGAATAGGCGATTTTTGGCAAGGCATCCTGGCAAGAATTGCAGGTCTAACATTGCTGAATGGGATTCTGCTGAGCACGCTGTCCGGCAATGCACTGAACGGCTTTGCCTGGGGCCAGTTATGCTACCTCGTATTCCATGTCGTGATTTTTTGGGCGGCCCGAATAGCCATCTCCCTCATAGAAACCAGGAGACGCTAACCGGGTTAGCACCCGTCAGATTTTGCTGACAAAAAAAATCAGGTTGTTTTAAGAACCATCACGCCGATGTCCTGCCTGTCCATTCCCGAACCAACCTTGGCCCTCGCCGGACGCGTTGCCTTTTCCTATTATTTCAAATAGTATCGATTGATGGTTTCGAGACCGCGGTTACCCTAAGCTTTTACTAAACCAACGCCGCATAAAAAGCGAGTTGCTCAGCTAGCGGTCACGCCTATGTTCGTTCAATACCCGTGTGACGTTCTCGCTATGAGGCTACGGGCAAATAGACATCAATACGTCTCTAATGACGTCCGGATGTCAGCGCTTGTCAAGCTAACCGTTTTCACCGCGATCATCATTGCATCAGGTTTGTACTTCAGCGCGCTGGCTGCATGTCTGAACGGTCTTTGAACCAATCTATTTAGATCAACAACATGACACAAGACGTTGTAAACGACAGAAAGAAAGTTCGGTTGCTGTGGGCGCATACTGAGGGCTATCGCGGCGCTTTTGGAATAGCTATTCTTGCTATGGCGCTCGCCTACGTATTTATGTTCGGCGCACCGCTGCTCGCGGCTTTTTCAATCGACGCGATTCGGGCGGGTGAGGAATTTTCGCCGGCCCCGGGCGCCATCCTAATTGCTCAATTTATATCAGGCGATGACACCCCGGGGATGATGACTTATCTGGCACTTGCCGCTGCCGGGACGATCCTACTTACTGCGATTGCCGGTGGATTCCTGTATCTGCGCGGCAGGTATATCGCACTCGCCTCGGAGGGTATTGTCAGAAAATTAAGGGATCGTCTTTTCGATCACATCGAGCACCTGCCCTCCACTTTTCATGACACCGCTGATACCGGAGACCTGGTGCAGCGCTGCACGTCGGACATGGAGACAGTTAGGGTTTTCCTTTCGGGACAGGTCATTGAAATAAGCCGCGCCTTTCTAATGCTGATTGTTGTTCTTCCTATCCTGTTTACTTTGGATTCGAGGATGGCGTGGCTATCTTTGACTACCCTGCCGCTCCTGTTCATTGCCGCGATCTTTTTTTTCCAGCGGGTCAAGAACATTTTCGAATCCGTCGACAAGGCAGAAGCAGAGCTCACTACGGTAATTCAGGAAAATCTCACCGGCATTCGAGTCGTTCGCGCATTTGCACGACAAGAGTTCGAAATCAAAAAATTTGCGTTCAAGAACAAGGCATTTCGTGACCACAACAATCGTCTGATTGGGCTAATGGGAATCTACTACGGGTTCAGCGATATCGTCTGCCTTGGACAGATCGGTCTGTTGCTAATCGTCGGGGGCCTCTGGGTAATGGACGCAACGTTAACCGTCGGGACGCTATTCGCATTCCTAACCTACGAGGGCATGATCATCTGGCCTATTCGTCACATGGGCAGAGTGCTGACCGACTCCGGGAAGGCCATCGTTTCAATCGGCAGACTCGCGGAAATACTGTCCGAACCGATTGAATCCCAGAACGAGGTCGCCCCATCGAACCGACTCAAAGGACGAATCACATTCCGGGATGTATCGTTTGGCTATGCAAGCCCAAGGGTTTTAAACAACCTATCGTTTACCATAGAGCCTGGCGAAACCCTCGCGCTACTCGGCCCACCTGGCTCCGGCAAATCGACGATCGCACAGTTGCTGCTGCGACTTTACGACTATCACAATGGCTCCATTCGCCTGGATGACCATGAACTCAACACGCTGAATCGAAAATTCGTCCGGTCTCAGATTAGTATTGTTTTGCAGGAACCATTCCTCTATTCCAACACCATCGAAGGCAACCTCAAAATAGGCCGCCTGGATGCCACCTTCGATGAAATCAAACAGGCAGCCATGGATGCCTGCATTTTTGATTCCATCGAAAGGTTCCCTCGTGGGTTCGATTCACAGGTTGGAGAACGGGGAGTGACGCTGTCCGGCGGTCAACGCCAGCGTATCGCGCTCGCAAGAGCATTATTAAAAGCGCCTCCGATTCTGATTCTGGATGATGCGCTTTCTGCCGTGGATACCGATACGGAATCACAAATTCTTGGAGCACTGAAAAACAGACGGCACCACCAGACGACTATCATCGTCGCCCATCGATTATCGACCGTTATGCACGCCGACAAAATCCTGATGCTACATGATGGGGAAATCATCCAGCGCGGCGACCACAAATCACTCTCGAGGGTTGAAGGAGTTTATCAACGGCTCTGCGCGATCCAAGGCGCGATTCAGGATCAGATACAGCACGATATTGAGGAGGTTCGAGAGCATGACTGATGCCTACTTCGATGACGAGAACTTCAAGGACGGGTTCGACGACGACTCTTTCAATACAGGCATGGATCTACATCTATGGCGGAAGCTGCTCTCTTATGCGCTGCACTACCGTAAAGAAGTTATTATTCTCGCCAGCTGTGCTTTCTTTACTGCCATCGCAGAGATCGCTTTCCCGCTGATCACCAAAGGAGTCATTGATGCAGTTGCAACAGACGGCCTGGACGCTGACCTTAGCCAGTATGCAATGTTGTATGGAGCGTTCACTTTACTGCTGGGCCTGTCGATCAGCGGGTTTATCTGGTTTGGTGGCAAAATCCGGACGCACGTTGCCCACGACATCAGAATGGACGGCTTCTGCAATCTGCAGCGCCTCTCCTTCAGCTATTACGACTTTCGGCCTGTTGGCTGGTTGATGGCCAGGATGACATCGGATTGCGAACGGCTTTCAAATATCCTGGCCTGGGGCATGCTCGACCTGGTCTGGGGCTGCACTATGATGCTGGGTATTGCTATTGCGATGCTCTACATGGATCTCACTCTTGGATTAATCGTGCTATCGGTATTGCCCGTGCTTGCCTGGGTGAGCCTGAATTTTCAACACAGAATACTGTCCAGCGCACGCATTGTGCGAAAAACCAATTCCAGGATTACCGGGACCTACAATGAAAGCATCATGGGCGTGCAGACGAGTAAAGCATTCGTCAAGGAAGCAGAAAACCTGAAGAAGTTTGGTGGCCTGACAGACCAGATGCACTCTGCATCAGTTATTAATCTGGTCCAGGCAGCATTGTACTTGCCGTTAGTCCTGACACTCGGATCTGTTGCCATAGGGCTCACACTCGTATTCGGTGGCCTTGAAGTCGTCTGGGGCGCCATAACAGCTGGTACCCTGGTGGCTTTCCTGACATATGCTCGTCATTTCTTCGAGCCTATCGAGCAACTCGCGCACTGGTTCGCAGAAATGCAAATGGCGCAGGCCTCTGCGGAACGAATTATGAGCCTGGTCATGGCGGAGTCTGAGATCAAAGATTCCGAGGCTGTTATCCAGGCGATGAAACGGGATAAGACGGCCAATGCGGCCATCGACGGTCACCCGGACCAGATAAACCGGATTGCCTTTGAAGACGTTTCATTTTCGTATGATGTTGGCGATCCAATCCTCAACAATATCAACCTGGACATTCATCAGGGTGAAACGCTTGCCATCGTGGGATCAACCGGTGGCGGCAAGTCCACACTTGTAAGCCTGCTATGCCGGTTCTATGAGCCTACAACCGGAAAAATATCAATCGATGGAATCGATTATCGCAATCGTAGCCTGCACTGGCTTCAATCAAACCTGGGTATTGTGCTTCAGTCTTCCCACATATTCGGCGGTAGCATTATCGACAATATTCGTTACGGCAACCTTAACGCGAGCGACGAGGACGTTTTTTTCGCGTCAAAGCGCGCCGGCTCGCACGCTTTCATTGAAACACTGGAAGACGGGTACCAGACCTCAGTAGGGGAAGGCGGTTCAAAGCTAAGTGCAGGCCAAAAACAACTCATTTCATTTGCCAGAGCAATTCTTGCTGACCCAAAAATACTGATCATGGATGAAGCTACTTCATCAATAGACATCGAAACAGAGCAACAGATCCAACAGGGTATGGATGCCCTGCTTTCTGGACGTATCGCCGTGGTCATTGCACACAGGTTGTCGACCATACGAAATGCAGACAGGATCCTGGTGATTGAACAGGGGAAAATCGCCGAACAGGGGAGCCACGAAGAACTCATGGCTATCCAGGGGCGCTACTATAAGCTTTATATCCAACAAAGCCTTTCCGAGTTTGTTGACGAAGAAAACTATTGGCGCAGTTGAACCACTGATTTATGGTTCTATCCCTTATCCTCAAACCTTTGAACCGTTAACAACCTAAGGAACATACGACCATGAAGATTGGCTACAAAATGCTTATCGAAGAAGCTGAAAAAAACATCGAGGCCATCAGTATCGATGAAGTCGCAGGGTTGTTGCATGACGAGTCGGTCACCATCGTCGACATCCGAGATATTCGAGAACTCCAGCGAGAGGGAAAACTGCCCGGCGCGATTCATGCACCCCGGGGAATGCTTGAGTTCTGGGTAGATCCAGACAGCCCCTATCACCGCGAACTGTTCTCGGAAGAGAAAAAGTTCGTGTTTTATTGTGCCAGCGCCTGGCGGTCTGCGCTCGCGACACAGACTGTCCAACAGATGGGAATGAGCAACGTCTGTCATATGAGCGGTGGGTTCACTGCCTGGAAAGAAGCTCAGCAACCCATCGAACCGGTGGAAAAGAAAGTCTGATGACTTCTCTCGACTGGGATTGTCCTTACCCTTCCAATCGATCGCCGATTTTCGCCGCGAATGTTGTAGCGTCTTCGCAACCACTTGCGGTCGAAGCGGGCATATCTGCTCTGCGTCAGGGCGGCAATGCAGTCGATGCGGCAATTGCCACCGCAATCACTCTGACGGTGGTGGAGCCTAACAATAATGGCATTGGCAGTGATGCATTTGCGTTGATTCATGACGGGAAGCAGCTTCATGGCTTGAATGCCTCAGGAAGGTCGCCTGTAGGAATGACACCGGACCGCTTTGCGGGGCTTGATAAAATGCCTGTCTGGGGGTGGGATGCCGTTACGGTGCCTGGCGCTGTATCGGCCTGGGTGTCTATGTCTGAAAGGTTCGGGAAGCTTCCCTTTGCGGATTTATTCAGCAATGCAATTCGCTACGCCAACAACGGCTACCAGGTCGGGCCAAAGTCAGGTGTGTTTTGGAAGCATGCAGTTAATCGTTATCAGAAATTCGATAGTTTTCTCAACACATTTACCGTAAACGGTCATGCGCCCGAAATCGGCGAACTTGTCCGGCTGCCTGACCATGCCCGAACGCTGGAAAAAATCGCTGCCACCAAAGGCGAAGCTTTTTACAAGGGCGAACTTGCAGACGCGATCGCGGCAGATGCTGCCGCTCATAATGCCGCCTTGACACTAGAGGATCTTGAAAACCATGCCTGCGATTGGGTCGACCCTATTTGCTTATCTGGCTTTGACGCAGAGTTGCACGAAATACCACCCAACGGGCAGGGACTTATGGCGCTTATTTCTCTTGGCATTCTCGAGCAGTGCCACGGCAAGGACCTGGCACTTGATTCCGCTGATAGCGTACACCTTCAAATCGAAGCCCAGAGAATAGCCTACGCAGATGCCGAACGACATCTTGCGGATATCGCTCACATGCGGACATCCATCGACGCCCTATTGGATGAAACCTATCTGAAAGAACGCGCACACAGCATCAACTTGCGTACAGCCAACCCGCACCCAACAGCATTAGGCACGGCGCCCGACACCGTGTATCTCACTACCGCCGATGCTAGCGGCATGATGGTGTCGATGATCCAATCAAATTTCCGAGGTTTTGGATCCGGCATTGTTGTTCCCGACACCGGCATCAGCCTCCAGAATCGAGGCTCGGGTTTTGTTCTGGAAGATGGACACCCAAATCAGGTCGGTCCCGGAAAGCGCCCTTATCACACGATTATTCCGGGTTTCATTACCCGTAGTAACCAACCGTTTATGGGATTCGGCGTCATGGGTGGTCACATGCAGGCGCAGGGTCACCTGCAGATGATGTTACGGGTTGCTCATTTCAAACAGACCCCGCAGGCGGCTTCAGATGCACCACGCTGGTACGTCTTTGAAGATGGACGTGTCGCTCTGGAGGATGGATTCGACCCAGATGTCGCTCGCAACCTTCAAGCACGCGGACACAACATTGTAGTAGGGAGCCCTGAGTACCTGTTTGGCGGCGCTCAGTTAATTGTAAAAATGGAAGACGGCTACTGCGCGGGTTCAGATCACAGGAAAGAGGGACTTGCCTCCGGCTACTAGCGGTGCTGGCGAACCTGGTTACGTCCTGCCGATTTAGCCTCGTAGAGCACAGTATCTGACCAACCGATCAAATCCCTTGACCGTACTTCGTCGTTTGGGCTTGCAGTTGCAACACCGATACTCACTGTCACTTGCAGGTCATGCCCGTCCGCTAAATACGTAGATCCCTCGATGATTTCTCTTAGCTGTTCGGCAAGACGACGTGCGTTATCGGCGGAAATATAGGGCAACACAACCACAAACTCTTCACCCCCGTAACGCGCCACCACGTCAGAAGGTCGGTTGAACATCCGGTCCACTTCTTTTGCAATAGCCGCGAGACATTCGTCTCCAGCGAGATGCCCATAAGTATCGTTCACGCGTTTGAAATGATCGATATCCAGCATAAGCATCGACACTTCATACCCCTCACGCTTCGCCCTGCGCCACTCCTGCTCAAGGCTTTCATTAAAATACTGGCGATTGTGAATTCCCGTTACAACATCAAAGGTATTCATTTCTTTTAAATTGATATGCGCTTCAGACAATCTGGTCAGCGCATCTTTCAACTCGCCCGTTCGGGCGTCGACTTCTCGCTCCAGCTGTTGCTTCTGAGCTTCCTGCTCATCCAGCAACGCGCGGTTTTCCATTGCAACCGATGCCTGGGAAGCAAGAGCCTCTATAAGAGGAATGATTCCATCTGAAAACGGGACAAAGTATCCCTTACTATCGGTCGCATTCAGTAACTGCAGTACACCCAATGACTCATCAGCCATCGTTTTAAGCGGTACTGTCAGAAGAGAAATAGTCGGATAATCCAACAGCTTGCTAAATTTTTTAGGCCCAGAAAAACCTAATTCTTCAATGCTGGCCACATCGCCCACCACAATTGTTTCACCACTATGCGCGGCACTACTGGCAATATTGTTAAGATTTGGCGAGCCATCACTGTTGTAAAGCGAGATGTCAGGAAGATTCATTGAGCCTGAAGCATTATCACGCCGAGAATCCAGGGTGTCATTTAATACGATGGCAAATTTAAGGCTGATTTTATCCAAATTTAGATAGATTGTTCCCGCATCTGCGGTTGCTAGAGACTTCGCTTCCTCTAAAATATGCTGAAGCAGACTATCAATGTTTCTCTCAGCGGATAGCGCTTTGCCAATTTCTATCAGCCTCAGATACGCATTGTCTGTCGTCTTGTCACTCAACCTCGATTCCTTGGTTCTATCTTGACTATGGTGTCGCTAAAGTCACTATAGTATCAATATGCCGCCTTCCGCTAGTTTTACACATATCTCGTTTACCTGCGACGCGGATTACGGAGACTGTACAGGCATTTCAGCCCGATCAAGAAAATACAGGCTTAATTCTGGAACGTAGGTGATAAGTACCAATGCAACCAGCAAGACGAGCATAAACGGAATAGTCGCCTGGTACAGCTCAGTGATCGGTTTCTTGAAGCGATAACTGGCAATAAAGAGATTCATTCCGATCGGCGGCGTGAAATACCCAATCTGCATGTTGGCAAGGAAAATAATACCCAGGTGCACCGGATCTACCCCAAAGCGCAGCGCCAGGGGAACAATAAGCGGAATCATGATCACCAACGCAGAGAAGATATCCAATATCGCGCCCAGCGCCAGCAGGATAAGGTTTAACAAGATCAGAAAAGTGAACTTGCTTTCGATGAAAGTCCTGATCCATTCAAACAGTGCCTGCGGAATCTCCGCATCCACCAGGAAGTTAGTAAAGGCTAAAGAAACCCCGAGAATCAACAAGATTCCCCCAACCATCACCATGGCCTCACGAATAACTCTGGGCAGTTCTTTGACTGGAATTTCCCGGTGTATGAAAACCTCTACCACCAGAACATAAAAGGCCGTCACTGCTGCGGCTTCTGAAACAGCAAAGAATCCCGTGTAGATACCCCCCAAGACGATAATGGGTAAAGGGATCTCCCACTTCATATCTCGCAGGGACTGCCAGGCCAACCCGCGATCAAATGGCGTCGCGTCCAGGCGATCGTCCCGCGTTGTCCAGATACTGTAGATCGTCAACAGGACGATCATCAAAAGTGCCGGGACAATACCCGCGATAAACAACTCTTGTATCGTGAATGGATTTGGAAGATCCATTTGCTGAACAATGACGCCGTACAAAATAAGGGGGAGCGACGGGGCAAGCAGCAACCCAAGGCTTCCTGAAGTTGTGACAAGCCCCAGAGAAAACCGCTCGCGGTACCCTCCCTCCACCAGCGCAGGGAACAATAACGCGCCAACGGCGACAATGGTGACCCCTGAAGCTCCGGTGAACGCAGTGAAGAACGCGCAGGTAATATAAGCAACAACCGCAAGCCCACCGGGCATCCAGCCAAGAAATGATGCAGTTACTTTTACCAGGCGCGTCGACAATTGGCTCTCGGCCAACAAGTAGCCTGCAAAAGTGAATAACGGCAATGCCAACAACAATGGCGTATCAACTAGCCGATAAATTTCAATCGGGATAACCGTCAACGGGATATCAGAAATGTAGAAACCCAACATAGCCGCGGCCAGGATAACGACGAATAGAGGCGTCCCAAAAAGCGCGAGCAGCGCAATAGCAACAGACCCAAGGAGACCCATTTATTGCTCCTGCTCGAATACTGCGTAAAAAAATCGCAAGGCCATCACCCCAAACCCGATCGGCATAATCGACTGGCAGAGCCATACAGGCACATCCGCAAATGCGATCGTCCCATCCTCGTATTCGTAGCCAATGAAAACAGCAGAATGGTAAGCCGCCATTGAGCAGAGAACCGCAGCAAACAGTATTGAAATGATACGTAACGGCACAAAATAGGCGGGAGGAAGTAAACGCGAAAAGAGGTCAATGCTGATGTGGTTTCTCTCACGGGTCGCGACCATGGCACCAAGAATCGCGATCCACAGTACCAAGATCCGAAGGAAGGATTCAGCCCACAGCAAGCCGCTGTCAAACACATTCCGAAGAACAATCTGAATCAACGCCATCACCAGGATGCTTACCAGAGCAAGCATTAATGCGCCGTCCTCCAGCCGGTGAATGCCGGACCTCAGCGTGAGCAAATTTTTCCTTAACGAAGCCATCCGGCCGCCTTTACTATGCTAGTCAGACTCTGCAGTTGAACTATCCCGATACTTCTGGAGATTAGATAAGTAAAGCCGAACAGATTCCGGTGTGATTTCTCCAGAGGCGATAAGCGTTTCAATAGATTCATCAGCGACCGCTCTCCATTCATCAATATTATCCGCGGCAATGGCATCAATTCCAATCGACTTCATTGCCTGATAAGCCTTCTGGTTATCTAGCCGGTTTTCGGACTCCATTTCCAAAAACATAGAATCAATGACCGAACTCACGATCACTTTATCCTTATCGGAAATCCGCTTATACGCCTTGCTATCCATTGCCAGGATTGAATAAATATAAACCATCGGCAGGTCTGTCATATAGGACACATGATTATGCCACTGCAGTGCAAGTGCTATCGATGGGGGAGCCATAACCGCATCTATCAGGCCCGTTTGCAGGCCGGCAAGCACGTCAGTAATTCCTAAAGGTATTGGGCTGACACCAAACGATTTTATGAGTTCAGCTGCAATTGGATCGTTGTCCGGAATCCATGCTTTTAAACCTTTAAGGTCTGCGATGGTTCTAACAGGCTTTTGACTTAGCAGATAGGCAAACCCGGTTTCCGAAAAGGCAAGACTCACAATACCCGAGGCAGCTAGCCCATCAGAAATCATCTGGTCCATCTCTCGGCGGATGTGATCGACTTCTTCGTAGGACTGAAACTGCAGTGGCAGATTATAAATCTGCAAATCGGGATAAAAGCGAGTCAATGAACCAGCAGCAACGGCGCCCCCGTGCAATTGTCCGATTCTCATTTTTCGGAGTACGGTTTGATCGTCGCCCTGAACACCCCCGGGATATATTTTGAACTTTACACGTCCGTCCGTCTCAGCTTCTATTCTCTTCACCCCTGCCCGAAGCTTTTTCATCGATGAAAGCCCGTCAGGTGATATCGTCGCGATTTTGTAGGTGGCAGCATGCGCAGCATCTACCTGAGAAAGGCATGTAAGCAGGCTAATGGTCAAAATGAATTTGTTAATCATCGTCTATCCTTAAAAGTAATCTTTTGATGAAGCCAACAGATCTTTGGCCCGCTCCTGCGCGACCCTGTTTGTGAGCGTCATTCCATCTGCCACTGGATCTGCCGACAAGACCTCATTGAGCAATCTATCGTGCAGTTCCTGGTCGAAGATCAACCGCGCATACTGCTGAGCATAGATAACTTTTGTCATCAAATAGGCTTCGTTAATCTCAATGGCCTTCTCAAAGTGAACCCTACCCTCTTCAGGCTTGCCGCCCATTGAAGCTGGCAATAGCGTTTCCATCCCACCCATATACAGATGAGGGCCGCCATTTTCATAGTTTTCGTCTAGCTCAAGCACTCGCTCCATCAAAAGTTTGGCGCGACTGAGCTCTGCAATAACGGCCCAGTCATCGCTATTTGCCTGTAACCTTCCGACCCAGGCAAGACCCAATGCATAAGCTATCTGGACGTCCGCCACGTTAAGCGAACTCACTATTTTTTCAAAATCAGCATAACTTTGCTGGCGAGCATCACAAAGAAGTGATTTCGCTACACAGGCTGCACGTTCGGCGTATCGCATGCTTTTGTCACTCAGAAGCTTTATTCGGGCGTCATCGGTAACTAATGCTGAAAAAGCTCCATTTAGACTTGATGCAGCCAGCAATAGATCTTCGGAATTTGGGCTGCTACGAAGAAAGCTGTCAATCAACAGCAAATAGGCAGGTACTCCTTCCCTCACTGTGTCGATGTCTTCGCTATTAAGTATGCTACCCGCAAGATCATCAGCCAGTTGGGAGGTAACCCCAGAGACCAGGTTGGCGCAACCTCCGCACAACAAAAGAAAAGCGACCAAAACCAAGCCACGCAATCGTCTAAACATTATTTCTCCTACCAAAATATTCGCCTCGTTCAGCCATTTGAGATTCCCGGGGGATAGCCTTCACCCATGACCACCAAAGAAGGGGTTTGCCTGCTTCTCAAAAGCGAGAGAGGTCGATGGACCATGGCCCGTGATGACGAGTGCGTCATCCGCAAGGCGGAACAACCGGTCCGTAATTGAGTGCTCGATGGATTCAAAACTACCGCCGGGCAAATCAGTCCTGCCTATACCAAGCTGGAACAGAGTATCGCCGGCAATTAATACATCATGGTTCTCGAACCAGAAGCTGATAGAACCCGGCGTGTGGCCAGGGGTATGAATGGCAACACCACCACAACAGTCTAATGCAGCATCATCTTTCAGCCAGACATCTGGTTCCGGAGTTGGCGTGTAATCCAGGCCAAACTTCTGGCACTGGTCTTCCAGCGCGTCCCACAAGAATTTGTCTCCCTGGTGAAGTAACAGCGGTGCTCCGGTGCGGTTCTTGATCTCTGCAGAAGCCAGAATGTGATCCAGATGAGCATGCGTGTGTATTATCCCTTTTACGGTCAGCTCGTGCTCATCAACAATTGCCATGATTTTATCAGGATCCCCTCCCGGATCTATAATCAGACAGACCTTCGCTATCGGATCACCAATGATTGCACAGTTACACTGCAACGGGCCGACCGGGAATGATTCAAAAATCACATCGCCCCTAACATCAGGTACACTAAATGGCATATCAATTCTCCGGCTGGACCAGTTTCCGAGTAATGCTACAATTTACCACTCTCGACTTTAACTTCCACAGAACATCAACAAAACATCGATGGTTCAGCCTTTAATTTTTCGACTCATTGCCGTTCTTTATATTGCATTCGTCTTTCTGACGTCAGCTTTCTTTTTCCCGCTTGCCCTGATCATTTGGCTAACCACTGTACTTTTTGATAAGAGACTCCGGCTTCTACACGGGTTCACCTGTTTCTGGGCCAGTTCGTATATCTGGCTTATGCCACCATGGTCGGTTTCAATAAAAGGCAAAGAGAATATTGATGCAGACGACACCTACGTTATCGTGTCCAACCATCAGTCGCTAGTCGATATTCTTGTTGCTTTCACGCTGTTTATACATTTCAAATGGGTCTCTAAAGCGGAACTGTTCAATATCCCATTGATCGGCTGGAACATGGTGCTCAACCGATATATAAGACTCAGGCGCGGCGACCACAAAAGCGTCAAGACGATGTACAAGGCATGCGAAAAGCATCTAAAACAGGGTAGTTCTATCTATCTCTTTCCCGAGGGGACAAGATCCGAATCCGGCAAGATGAGAAAATTCAAGGAAGGTGCTTTTGTACTTGCCAAGCGCATGCAAAAACCTATCCTGCCCATCGTCATCAATGGTTCAAGAACAGCGTTACCTAAAAACAGCTTCAACTTTCACGGCGAAACACATATTGAAGTGACGGTGCTGCCGCCTATTCTTCCAGAATCCTTCAGGGAGGAAAGTGCCAAGGATCTGGCGGCACAGGTGCAGCACCGGATTAAGCAACACGTTGTCCTGGACTGAACTTCTAGGGCCTGGTAACACCACGGCACGTCGGGAAGTGATTGCACACCCAGAAAATCCTACCAGCACTCTTACCCTTGGTCGCCTTGCGGATCGTCATGGATCCCGCGCAACCGGGACAGGTCTGAACTTCACTGCCGAGCAATACCGGATCAAGTTTATCCCGCACTTCATGTTCGGAAATATCATTGCTGACAGGAAACTCTAATAAGGGTAAATCGATATCACCGAACACGCTCTTAACAAGGTCGATGGATTGTCGTCCGGTCGCGCCCGCATCCCGATGCTGGACACCACAGATGACGTCGAGCCTGGTTGCATCACATAGGAGATAGGCCACTTTTATTGCGGCGAGATTCGATGTCTCGCCTGTGTCGGTTCGTACAAACTCGGACAGGGGCACATTCAACAACACCAACACACCTCTGGGAGTAACTTTTTCCAGCAATAAGAGCATGTTACGGGTTACTTCATCAAACGAATAGCTTTTAAGACGATGAACCACTGGCAGCGGCGCATCAGCGATCATACTCGCCGGTTTGACCCCGGAGCCCGCACCGAAGCTATCTTTTTTAAGTTCAGTAACGCCGGGGTTTGTTGCCGCATAAGCTTCAGCCTGGGCAATGATGGGATCTGGCTTTGTCAGAGTCTCATGTGTCTGCCTGAAGGTCTGAAAATCCTCCATATCGGAATCCATAAACGATTCTACTTCCCGCTGCCGGAGATACCGGAGCAGCAACACAACGCCTGTGATGAAAACAACGAAGAAGAAAAAACCTTTCATGGGCTTGGAGTATAGCAATCCTCGCCTTAATATTTGCTGTTTGCAAAGCAGAGAATCTCAATGACAGACATCGTACTCACCGAAACCAACGAAGGTATTACCACCGTAACCCTGAATCGCCCTGAACACTTGAATGCACTGTCTGTGGAACTTCGCCAAAAGCTGGGAGAAGTGTTCATAAAACTAAGAAACGATACTGAAACCCAGGTGATCATACTGACCGGCAATGGCCGGGCATTTACATCGGGCCTGGACCTGAAGGAACTCGGCCAGCAAGGCATGAATACAACCTCGTCCGGGAAAGAGACAGTGGATCTGCAAAAAGCGATTCGTGAGGTCGGCAAACCAGTTATTGGCGCCATCAACGGTTTTGCCATCACCGGCGGGTTCGAACTGGCACTCGCCTGTGACATCCTGATTGCGTCCACTGAGGCTAAATTTGCCGACACTCACGTCCGAATGGGCGTTGTACCCGGCTGGGGGCTTTCTCAACGTCTGTCACGACTGATTGGCGCCTCGCGCGCAAAACAACTCAGCTTCACCGGCAACTACCTGAGTGCCGAAACTGCGGAGCGGTGGGGATTGGTTAACGAAGTCCTTGAACCGGACGAATTACTTCTCTACTGCCAAAAACTGGCCAAAGACATTACCTCCGTAAACCAGGACACATTGAAACAAGTTCACCGGTTAATAGACTATGGTTGGGAAAATTCACTGGCTGAGGGTATCGATGAGGAGCGCCATACCAGTCGCGGCAAGAACCGAGGCCTTGAAGCAGACACCCTCGAACAGAACAGACTTAACGTTCAATCGAGGGGAAGAGAACTTAACTCATAGCAGGTAACTTCACAAACCAGAGCTCTCCAACAGAGTCGACATGACCAAGCTTTCCATGGCATGTTCAACAAACGGAGATCACTAAAGGGCCTAACCCAGGTTTGAGCCCAGTCCCTGCAAGTGCGTGTGCTCGTTAAGCGTGATGATTGAACGCTCACCGGAGCTCGCCCCCATATACCTACTGATACTCGTGTAATTAGGGTTAAAGAACATCCTGGGCTCCATCCCCATGACATGTGCAGTCCAGGCGTTCACCACCCCCCCATGGCAGGTGACCGCAACAGTTTTTCCACGGTGACTAGCAATGATTTCGTTCAGGGTTGTGACGACCTCCACGCAGAATTTGGGGAAGTTAGCATCTACAACCTTGCCACTCATTATCCGCAACCAGCCGTCGTAGTCAGACTTCTTCAGATCTTCCACAGGAATGTAGTGGTCTGCTTGCCTATCGTATTCCGCAACACCGTCCCTCAGCACAGGCTCCAGCCCCTTCAACGCTGCAAGTGGCGCCGCTGTCTGGACCGCACGCTGCATCGGGCTCGAATAGAGGTGATCAATATGCTCGCCCTCAAGCCACTTAGCCATTCTCTGGGCCTGCTGGTGACCGACCTCAGACAATGGCGGATCAGCGGGCGAGCCATCTTCAGTTTCAACCTGTAATGGCAGGCCGTGACGTATCAGGATTAATTCCATGCGATTCCCATTTTGTATTCAATTGTATTAACTGTTTAGGGCACTTAGTAATTCAAAGGTCGGAGCCCAGTCCTTCGCTGATTCGTAAGTCCTGCCTATGATGATGCGAGTCACCCCGGCGGCCTCGTAACGTGAAATCATTTCTCTTGTGCGGTCCACGTCCCCTTCCGGCAGTGTGGCGAACGTGACCACCTCCCCCGGCTTACCCTGTGATGCTTCAGACCGCTCACGGTATTGGCGAATCTGAGGTGCAATTTTATCCAGATGGCCCATCGGCAACCAACCGTCACCATACTTTAGCGCTCGGTCAATCGCATGGGGTGCTGACCCCCCAATATAAATTGGTGGTCTCGCAGGCCTGGGCTTAAACAGAAAGCGCTGGTCATTTGCTGTGACAATATCGTTATCAAAGCACTCGTGCAGAAATGCCAGGGTCTCATCCGAGAGCCTGCCTCGCTGGTGCCTGTCGACTCCCAAAGCCTGAAACTCCGGGTCCATCCAACCAATTCCGACACCAAGCAAAAGGCGTTCACCGGACAACTCCTGGATGGTGGCAATTGCTTTCGCGGTCGGCAACTTAGGACGATAAGGCAGGATCAAAACGCTAGTGCCAATCAGGATAGACTGTGTCTGGCCCGCCATCCATGCAAGAGACGTAAGCGGATCCAGGTAACGCCCCCCTGAACCTTCGGCTTCATCAGGAGGAATGGCAATGTGATCGACGATCCATGCGGATTCGACACCAGCAGCCTCGGCTTGCTTAAGAATGCTAGCAATTGTGTTACGGGACGACTGAGGCCCCATGACCCTGATGTTGATGCCGATTTTCATGGCATCGACGGATCTAGCCAGCGGCTATAGAGACGTTGTAGACCCCTGCCTGGCGAGCAGCGTCCATTACCAAGATCATGGTGTTGGTTGTGCTTTCCGGATGGGGCTGAACTACCACCGGCGCCTCCGGGTTTTCAGCATGTAATCGTTCAACGTTTGCTCTCACAGCACGAACATCGATATCCCTGCCTCTGATTCGAATTCGATCACGACTGGTGATCTGAACCACGATACTTTGCTTGTCCGCATCTTTAACATTCTGGTTTTTGTCGGGGCTGTTCACATCAAGACCAATTTCCTTGACGAAAGTCGCTGTCACAATAAAGAAAATCAACATGATGAACACAACGTCCAACATAGGGGTCAGGTCTATTTCACTATCTTCGTTATACTGTGGGGCTAGTACTCTTCGCACTGTGTTACTCCAGAATGATTGCTTCTACGCCACTTCTGCGCCATTTCTGCGCCTTTGCGCCGACGAAGCATACTAGGACTTTTATTGGACGTCTACCTAGCGTTCTTAAACAGGCCTGAGCGGTACTTTATGAACAGCCCTGAGCGGCACTTTATGAACAGCCCTGAGCGGTACTCAATCAACAGCCCTGAGCGGTACTCAATCAACAGCCCTGAGCGGCACTTTATGAACAGCCCTGAGCGGTACTCAATCAACTAAAATGGGTCAGATTAAGGTTTAAGGGCCACAAAGGTCTGATAGACCCTTATGAAAAATCTAAGCGTTGATAACCTTGGAAACTGTTGTGTAATGCAGCCCCAGATGGTCACCAATTTGCATGAGGGTATAGCCAAACTCTACATGCGCCTTCTTCATCAGTTCGTTTCGCTCACCACGGGTCTTGTCATCTACTTTCTTGAACAATGCATTCAGGCTGCGACGTCTCTTGACCGCTTTCGGTCCCCTCTTTGAGAGTCTTTCACCCTGGAGAATTGGCTGCATTTCGCTCAAAAACCGATTACTGCCGAGTAGTACCTGGTGAGTACGCTTTTTCAGCGGTGATTCTTCCCCAACACCTTCCTTAATATAATCCCGATATTTTCGCTGCGCATCTTTCTCGCGCTTACCGAAATTCTTCAGCACATCTGCCTTGTGAAGGAACGTTGGCGCCTTAACCTGACCGGCTAATGCGCGATAGCTGCTCCATTTGTAGGATGAAAAATTGGGCACACCTTTCAATTTACCCGGACTAGTAACGACGTGCCGGCAGACTGGGAGCAAGTAATTTTTCTTTTCGAGTAAAATACTCTTGAACCGCCCATGAAAAATTGGACCTTCCTGACTATGACGACGGTTGATATGTTGGGTGTAAACACCGTTCAATTGGCGCATCCCTTTCGAAAGGTTTGCCTCTGGAACTTCGACCACCAGACGGTAATGATCATCCATCAACACATAACTGTGAATCAACCAGCCAAACCGGACTACAACATTGTCAAGAACATTGAGGAAGACGCCTCTATCATCAGCATCGTCGAAAACAATTTGACCTTCATTTCCTTTGCTTGTGACGTGGTACACAGCGCCGGGGAATTCTATACGTACAGGTCTGGACATAAACTGTGTCTTAAAGCCTATTTGTTGATGTTGTTTTTTTTATTATCAACTCAAAATCAATCTAGGTATTACACATTCAATTGATGAGAAAAAAAATACTACAACCACGATCAGTTTCTAACAAGGCATTTTTTTATTTTCACTACAAATACCGACTTGAGGTTGACATCGATCAGTTTCTAACCACGCGTTTTTTATTTTCACTACAAATACCGGCTTGACGTTGACATAGATACATGAGTATGTTGCCGGTAACACACACTATTTTTTTACATTTTTGACGGAGGAAACCAACCATGGCAGTTGATAAATTTCCGGTCGAATCAGGACACGTAATGATGTTCGCGCGATCGATCGGTGACACCAATGAAATCTATTACGATGAAGACTATGCAAAATCTACTGACCAGGGTGCCATCATAGCGCCACCAACATTTGTACAATCGAGCGCACAGTTCGACCCTGACTATTTTCTGCGCCCCAAGGTCGGCCAGGAATGGTTTGGTTCAGCAAAGGGGCCAACAGGAATCACCCAAAAGAAAGAAGGCGGTGGCGGTGGCGGAGGCGGAGGTCTTCATGCAGAACAACACTATGTTTATCACCGACAACTCAAAGTTGGGGATGTCCTAACCGCTGAAAACAAACCAGGCAAGAACTGGGAGAAGGAAGGACGTCGAGGTGGAAAATTGATGTTCAGTGAAACTGTCACAGAATACCGCGACCAAAACGGTGAACTCGTGATAACGGCAACCGGCGTAGGTGTCAGGACAGAACGTCCAGCCACCTCAGGCGACAAGTAAGGAGTCCTTGAAATGGCACTAAAAGCAAGTGAAGTTAAGGTAGGTGACACCTACCAGGAGGAGGTTTGCGACAACCTCTCAAGAACCCAGATCGTCCAGTACGCAGGCGCATCCGGTGACTATAACCCGCTACACAGCGATGAAATTTTTACGACGGAAATCGCCGGGTATCCTTCCGTTTTTGCGCACGGCATGCTGTCTATGGGAATGACCGGCCGTATGCTGACTAATTACGTCGGCGATGGGCAG